>NZ_JBEYSL010000458.1:0-5451 GCF_040642735.1 Micromonospora sp. NPDC047753
CTGGACGTCGACACCGGTCACCGGAACGGTCGGCATGCTGACGGCTGCTCTCTACTCCTGCAGCGTTCCGTAGACCGGGTAGCCCCACTCGGCCAGGGACTTCTCCAGCACCCGTTCGATCGCGGCGAGCTGTGCCGGGCTGAGTTCGTCCCGGTACGCCTCCGCCCGGCCCACTGTGAAGTCGTACCGGGAGAAGCCCTTCTCGAAGGCCGTCGACCAGCCCAGACCGAGGAAGTCGAGCATCCGGCCGACCTGCTCGCGCGGTTGCTCGACCAGGTCCTCGTAGCGCACGTCCAGCCACTGGTCGGCCGGGTGACGCAGTCGGGCCTGCGCGAAGGCGTCCATCAGCATCTTCCAGCCCAGCGCGGCGAGTACCTGGAAGGAGCGACCGGATTCGGCCCACTCCTCCCGAAGGTCGGACGGGAGCGGGCCGTAGATCCAGTTGTCCGGCCCGCGCCAGCCGTCCCACCAGCCCATCTGGAGCCACGAGTTGGCCACCGCCCGGCCGTCGCGCACCACGTTGACCACCCGCAGCTCCGGGTACGCGGCGTGCAGCAAGCCGGTCCGCGGCCACCCGGTGACGTGCTGCACCAACTGCTGACAGCCCTGCCGGGCGATCCGCTCGTCGAAGAAGGCCCGCAACCGCCGGGCCACGAACGGGGTCAGGTCCTCGGCGACCAGGTCCCGACACGGTCGGGAGAAGCCGGCCAGGACCTGCCGGTCGAGCAGGTGGTACGCCTCCGACGGCGCGACCCGGAGCCGGCCCCGCTCCAGCAACCGTCGACTGTGCCGCAGCGAGGTCATCCCCGCCGGGCGCGGCGCCGAACGCCGGTAGAGCGGGCCGTTGAACCTGCCCTTCGGGTTGAGCCGGGCCAGTTTGTCGTCCAGACCGGAGACGAAGCCGACCGCTGGATGCCGGGAGAGCAGCTCCTGGACCAGTGTCGAACCACAGCGACCGGTGCCCACCACCAGTGAGAGCATCGTTCAGCCTTTCTGCCGGGTGGCGGGTGACGGGGAGACGGCCGGGTCCGCGGCGAAGCGGGCGGCAGGAGAGGTGGCCGCCGGGCGGCGCAACGGGTAGCCGAAGCGGGTCAGCGCCACGGCGGTCAGCCCGGTGACCGCCGCGTACGCGCGGGTGGGCAGCCCGGTCAGCCACTCGCTGTCGGCGACCACGTCGACCAGTCCGGTGCGGTGCCGCGACGGGTTGCCGGCCACCGAGTGGGTGGGCGCGAGCCGTACCGTGGCCGGTGTCGGAAACGGAAGCTCGTCGGGGATCGCGCCGACGAAGCCGGCGATCCGGGCGGTGGCAGCGGCCGGGTCGGCCACGAAGTCCTCGTACCGCACCCGCAGGTAGCGGCCCGGCGCACGGCGACGGGCGCCCCACAGCCGTACGGTCGCGGTGTTCCAGACGAGCCAGAGCAGCGCGGCCTTGCCGACCGGTGGCCGGCTCATCAGCTGGTCGTCGGCGCGCCCGTCCAGCGGGCGTCGGCGACGCCACGAGTACGCGGTGGCGCGCGGGTCGCGCACCACGTGCAGGACGTACAGGTCGATGCCGGGCAGGCCGCCGAGCAGGGCCCCGTACGGCGGCAGCTTGGAGGAGTCGACGATGACACCGTCCGACCGGCCGGCCAGGGCGTGCTCGGCGATCGAGGCGTAGAGCCGGGCCAGGTGCGTGTCGTCGGGGTGGCCCGCGACCGGCGGCTGCCCCCGACGCTGGCGGCGCAGCAGTGCGGGCAGTCCGCGCAGCCGCAGCCGCTGGGCCAACCGGGCGGCGATCCCGGCCGGGTCGGCGTCGGTCAGGTCGGCGCGCACCCGGGCCCAGAGCGGGCAGTCGGCGACCGGGGCGCCGCAGCCGCAGGGTCGGTTCTCCAGGATGCCGCGCCGCCACAGGTACCGCAGCTCGCCGGCCGCGAAGAAGCCCGGCAACTGTCCCAGGACCGTGGTCACCAGCGTGCTGCCACTGCGACCGCTACCGGCGAGGTAGAGCACCCGTACCGGGCTCACCGGGCCGCTCCCCCGCCGGCGGCGGCCCGGCGCGACGGCAGCGCCTCGGCGGCCTCCGCGTACAGCCCACGGATCCGGTCCAGGTGCCGGTCCGGGGCGAACTGGGCGGCGATCTTCGCCCGGCCCGCCCGGCCCATCCGGTACGCCCGGTCCGGGTCGGCCAGGAGGTCGTTGAGCGCGTCGCCGAGGGCCGTCGGCGCGTCGGCCGCGACAATGCGGCCGTCCACCTCGGGCTCGACCAGCTCGGGAAGCCCGCCCAGGTCGGTGGCGACCACCGGAACCCCGCAGGCGAACGCCTCCAGCACCGCCATCGGTTGGTTCTCGTGCCATCGGGACGGAACGGCGACCACTGCCGCCGACCGGATCAGCTCGTGCAGGCGCGGCTTGTCGAGACGGCCGTGGAACCGGACCCGACCGGGCACCCGCCGCGCGGCGAGCGCCTCCAACTCCGGCCGGGCCGGGCCGTCGCCGGCGATGTCCACGATGACCCCGTCCGGCAGCGCGGCGGCCGCCTCGATCAGCACGTCGACACCTTTCTCCGACGCCAGCCGCCCGGCGAAGACGACACCGCCGCCGGGGGTCTGCTTGGCCGCGACGCCGGTCAGGTCGACGAAGTGGTTGACCACCCGCAGCCGGTCCGGGTAGACGCCCGCTCGGCGCATCACGTCGGCCAGGAACCCGCTCGGGCTCACGAAGAGCTGCACCGGGTCGTACGCGTCGAACTGCCGGTGCAACCAGGACTCGACGGCGAGCAGGCCACTGCGCGACAGCGATCCGTCCTTGCAGCGGCGACGGGCCGCCTGCAACGGGCCGCCGGTGACGCATGCCTGGCAGGGACGGCCCCGGTCCAGCAGCTGGTAGCTCGGGCAGGCGAGCTTGTAGTCGTGCATGGTCAGCACGCACGGCACACCGGCGGCGCGGGCGGCGGCGAGCACCGACGGGGAGAGCTGGTGGTAGATGTTGTGCAGGTGCAGCACGTCCGGCCGAAAATCGTCGATCACCCGGGCCAGCCCGCGGCGGCTCGTCGGTGACCACAGCATCCGGCCGACGGCCACCGCGCGGGGCCGCACACCGCTCGGCGCCGGCTCCAGCTCCACTTCGGACGGGAACCGCGCGGCGTACGGCAGCGGCGACTCGTTCTCCGGGTGGCTCATGCCGAAGTAGGCGACCGTGTCGCCGGCGACCCGTTGCAGGTCGGCGAGATCGAGCAGATACCCCTCCGCGCCGCCACGGCGGTAGAGGAACTTGTTCACGTGCAGCACGCGCATCGACTCGCCCTGCTCACATCGATCGGGCGATCCGGGCCCGGGGGTGATGACCGGGGTCTGCCCGCCCCGACCAGGGCCCACGGTATGCAGGGCGGGTCGGCGAGTCCAGCTCACGTTTGGCATGTGGCTGAACGGGTGATCTTCGTCTGCCCGTGCGGTCCGCGGCCTGGCCTCCCGCCATGATCTCCAGATAACCTGGCTGCCGCCGGTCACACCCGCTCTGGTGCAGGGCCGGGGCCGGTGTCCGACGAGGAGGACCGTGGCAGCCGACGACGAGGTCTCCGCGCTCGCGTACACCGCGCGCCGGGTCCGGCGGCACCTGCGCTGGGCTCGTACCGAGGGGATCGGACGGCTGATCGAGGAGGACCGCCTCAACCCGGTCGACCGGATCGGCACCGCACTGGCGAAGCGACGCTGGCGGCGGCGGGCCGGCCGGACGCCCGGCTCGGCGATGCCGGTCTACCTGGTCGGTCTGCAACGCTCCGGCACGAACATGCTGGTCCGGGGCCTGGACGCCGCCGGAGAGGTCGAGGTCCGCAACGAGAACGACGGCACCCTCTTCCACCGCTTCCAACTGCGCCCCGACCCGGTGCTGACCGCCACTCTCCAGCGCAGCCGGCACGCGTACGTCCTGGTCAAGCCGCTCTGTGAGAGCCACCGCGTGGACGAGTTACTGGCCCTGCCGGGGCTGACCCCCGGGCGGGCGCTCTGGGTTTACCGCGACGTCGACGACCGGGCCCGCTCCGAGGTCGCCAAGTTCGGTGACGCCAACCTTCGGGCCCTGCGGGCGATCGCCGACGGCAGCATCGGCCGCCGGTGGCAGGGGCAACGCCTCGACGCCGACACCGTCGAGCTGATCCGGGCCCACGACCCGCAGGGGTTGGATCCGCACAGCGGTGCCGCGCTGTTCTGGTACGTCCGCAACTCGTTGTTCTTCCAGCTCGGCCTGGACCAGCGGGCCGACGTGCTGCTCTGCCGCTACGACAGCCTGGTCGCGGAGCCCGCCGCGCAGCTCCGGCGGCTCTGCGCCTTCCTCGACTTCACCTACCATCCCCGGCTGCACGCGCACATCGCCCCACGCGCGTCGCACGGCCCGACGAACCACCGACGGCTACCGGTCGACAGGCGCGTCCGGGCCCGCTGCGACGAGCTGACCGAACGGCTCGATCGCGCCGCGGCCGACGCCCGATCCGAGACGAAGAAGGCGGTCGACAGTGGCTGAGACCGGAACCCGTACCGCACCGATCTTCCTGGTCGGCTGCCAGCGGTCGGGCACCACGATGGTGCGTCTCGTCCTGGACTCGCACTCGCGGATCAGTTGTGGTCCGGAGACCCGGTTCCTGCCGGACCTGCGACGGATCGTCGGCCGGGACTGGGAGCGACTGGCCCGCTTCGGTTTCCCGCGCGAGGACTGGTTGCGCCGGATCCGGCACTTCTTCGGCGGCGTGCACGCCGACTACGCAGCCACGCGGGGCAAGGCCCGGTGGGCCGACAAGACCCCGCTGTACGCCATGTCGCTCGACTTCGTCACCGAGGTCTTCCCGGACGCCCAGATCGTGCACCTCATCCGGGACGGACGCGACGTGGTGGTCTCGCACCGCAAACGGTTCGGCTACTGGTCCGCGGTCAAGTGCGTGGTGAAGTGGCCGCGCTACATCCGCGCCGCGCGGGCCGTCGGCGCCACCCTGCCGGCGGACCGCTACTACGAGCTGCGGTACGAGGAGGCGGTCAGCGAGCCGGAGAAGACGATGCGCGGCCTCTTCGAATTCCTCGGCGAGCCCTGGGAGGACGGCATCCTCGACTACGACAGCAAGCAGCACGACGTGGCGCAGAAGTACACCACCGAGGCGGAGCGGCGACGGGCGGCGGTGGGCGACGCCGCGCCGATCTACGGCTCCCGGGTGGGCAGCTACCGCCGCGAACTCGACCCGTTCCTGCGCCTGCTGGTCTGGGTCTTCTCCGGTCCGACCCTGCGCGCGCTGGGCTACCGGTGACCCGCCCCGGCCGGCTGCGCGCGGCCGCGACCGCCGTCGCCGTCACGCTCCTGCTCACCGCCGGCTGCACCGCCGGCGACGACGATCCGCCACCGGCCGCCACCCCCTCCGCCAAGGTGGCACCGCAGGCACCGTCCGTCGACGGCCGGCGGCGACGGCGTTGACAGGCAGGACACATTCGCGCA
>NZ_JBEYSL010000459.1:0-5427 GCF_040642735.1 Micromonospora sp. NPDC047753
CTTCGACCAGGCCGTGCAGTTCCTCGGCCGGCCGACGGCGCAGCTCCGACATCGACGGCGGCGCGTCCAGCAGCTTGTGCGACCGTTGCCGGCCCCGGCCGGGCAGAGCCGCGGCACCCTGCCCAAGCCCACCGGCCCGGAGTGGAACATCCGTCAGATCGGCGCCGACCGGGTGTGGTCCCAACTCCGGGTCACCGGCGCGGGCATCGTGGTCGGCAGCTCCGACTCGGGGGTGGACGGCGGCCATCCGGCGCTACGGGCCGGGTTCCGTGGTGGGGACGACTCCTGGTTCGACCCGTGGGACGACACCCGGAGCCCGACCGACAAGGGCGGGCACGGCACCCACACGGTGGGCAGCGCGGTCGGGCGGGACGGCATCGGGGTGGCCCCGGACGCGCAGTGGGTGGGCTGCGTGAACCTGGACCGCAACCTCGGCAGCCCCGCGCACTACCTGGACTGTCTCCAGTTCATGTTGGCGCCCTTCCCGGCCGGCGGCGATCCGTTCACCGACGGCCGTCCGGAGCGCGGCCCGCAGGTGCTGACCAACTCGTGGGGCTGCCCGCCCATCGAGGGTTGCGACCAGCGCGTTCTGCGGCCGGCCACCGCCGCCCTCGACGCCGCCGGGATCTTCGTGGTCGCCGCGGCCGGGAACACCGGCCCGTGGTGCGCGTCGATCGACGATCCGCCCGCCCCCTACCCGGACGTGCTGACAGTGGGCGCGGTGGACGACCAGCGGCGCGTCGCCGAGTTCTCCTCGCGCGGGCCGGTGCCGGGCGGCTCGGGTAAACCGGACGTGCTGGCACCGGGGGTGGGTGTGGTATCGGCCATGCCGGGCGGCACCTACGCCGAGCTGGACGGCACGTCGATGGCGACCCCGCAGGTGGCCGGGGTGGTCGCGCTGATGTGGTCGGCGAACCCGGCGCTGGTCGGCGACGTGACCCGGACCCGGCAGATCCTGCGCGACACCGCCACGGAGGTGACGCCCACCTATCGCTCCGACAGTCCCTCCGACGCCTGCGGCGCTCCGGCGAACGTCACCGGCGCCGGCCAGGTCGACGCCTACGCCGCCGTTCGCGCCGCCCAGGGCTGATCGTCGCCCCACGGGCGGGGGTGCGGCTCGACATCCGGTGATCTAGGGTCGGCGACCATGGACGCCGAGATCACCGTCACCGAGCTGACCGCCGACCTGGTCACCAGCGTCGTACAGCTCTGCCAGCAGGCGCTCGACCTGCCCGAGGACTCCGCCGAGGCGGCTTCCATCGTGGACGTGCTCTGGACCCGGGCCGCCGCCGCCGACCGGCCCGTGGTCGGGCTGGGCGCGTACCGAGGTGCGGACCTGGTGGGGGTGCTGATCTGTTCGGTGTCGTCGGTCGAGCCGGGGATCGGGCACGTCGACCTGGTCGCGGTCCTTGCGGATCAGCGGCGTCGGGGCGTCGGCCGGGCGCTGCTCCAGCGGGCCGAGCGGGTGCTCGCCGACCGTGGGGCGACCGAGGTGCTGCTGGCCGGGAACCCGCCGTACTACGCGTGGCCGGGGATCGACGTCCGCTACACGCCGGCGGTCTGCGCCGCCCTCGCGCTCGGCTACCAGCAGGACCGGACCGCCTGGAACATGACCGCGGACCTGTCGTACGACGGGTCGCCGGCACTGCGGTCCACCGAGGCGACGGAGCGGCGGCTGGCCGACCAGGGCGTCACGGTACGCCGGGCGGAGCCGGCGGACCTTCCGGCGCTGACCGCGTTCGCCCGGTCCACCTTCGGCGGAACGTGGGACGGTGAGCTGGCCGGTTCGGTGGGGCGTGCCGACGCCGGTTGCCACCTGGCGGAGCGGGACGGCGAGGTGCTCGGCTTCGCCGCGTACGGGTCGTCCCGGCCGAGTTGGTTCGGGCCGATGGGCACCGCACCGGCCGCGGAGGGGTCGGGCATCGGTGGGGTGCTGTTGCGGCGCTGCCTGCGCGACCAGCGGGCGGTGGGGCTGGACCGGGCACAGATCGGCTGGGTAGGACCGGTGCCGTTCTACTCGGGCAGCGCGGGTGCGCGGATCGAGCGGGTCTTCTTCCTGTACCGGCGGACCCTGTCCGGGGGATAACCGGGGCAAACAGGACATAGATCCATTCGCCCGCATCGGCCAACGACGCCCCCTACCGTTTCGGTAGAGGAGGCAGCCATGACCACGGATGACAACCAGACCGAGGACGGCCCGCCGATCACCTGGAAACCGGTGGGTGAACTCCCCGGCCAACTGCCGTTCGACAGGCTCGACTACGGCGACGCCGAGCAACTGGCCGAGATGACCACCGACGGCGAGCCGCCGGTGGCCGAGGAGTCGCAGGAGATGGTGGACGCGCC
This sequence comes from Micromonospora sp. NPDC047753, assembly GCF_040642735.1. Lineage (NCBI taxonomy): Bacteria > Bacillati > Actinomycetota > Actinomycetes > Micromonosporales > Micromonosporaceae > Micromonospora > Micromonospora sp. NPDC047753. The sequence continues at coordinate 2,347 of NZ_JBEYSL010000459.1, forward strand.
GATCCAGCTGCTCCCGCCGTACAGCCGGGCACAGAAACGGCGCAACCAGCGCCCACTGCCAACCTGACGACGAACGGGGCGGACCGCGTCAGCGGCCCGCCCCGTTCGGTGTCGGAACTGGACTCAGAAGTCCATGTCCCCGCCACCCGGGCCAGCCGGGGCAGCCGGGGTCTTCTCCGGCTTGTCCGCGACAACAGCCTCGGTGGTGAGGAAGAGCGCCGCGATGGAAGCGGCGTTCTGCAGCGCCGAACGCGTCACCTTGGCCGGGTCGATGATGCCCGCCGCCAGCAGGTCGACGTACTCGCCGTTGGCGGCGTTAAGACCGTGACCCGCTTCGAGGTTACGGACCTTCTCCACCACGACGCCGCCCTCAAGGCCGGCGTTGACGGCGATCTGCCGCAGCGGGGCGTCCAGCGCGACCTTGACGATGTTCGCACCGGTCGCCTCGTCGCCGACCAGGTCGAGCTTGTCGAAGGCGGTCTTGCCGGCCTGCACCAGCGCGACGCCACCACCCGGGACGATGCCCTCTTCGACGGCCGCCTTCGCGTTGCGAACGGCGTCCTCGATGCGGTGCTTGCGCTCCTTGAGCTCGACCTCGGTGGCCGCGCCGACCTTGATGACCGCGACGCCGCCGGCCAGCTTGGCCAGCCGCTCCTGCAGCTTCTCGCGGTCGTAGTCGGAGTCGCTCTTGTCGATCTCGGCCCGGATCTGGTTGACCCGGCCCTGGATCTGCTCGGCGTCACCGGCACCGTCGACGATGGTGGTCTCGTCCTTGGTCACCACGACCTTGCGGGCGCGGCCCAGCATCTCGACGGTGGCGGCGTCGAGCTTGAGGCCGACCTCCTCGCTGATGACCTGGCCACCGGCGAGGATGGCGATGTCGGTCAGCATGGCCTTGCGGCGGTCACCGAAGCCCGGCGCCTTGACGGCGACCGACTTGAAGGTGCCACGGACCTTGTTGACCACCAGGGTGGCGAGGGCCTCGCCCTCCAGGTCCTCGGCGATGATCAGCAGCGGCTTGCCCGACTGCATGACCTTCTCCAGGATCGGGAGCAGGTCCTTCACCGACGAGATCTTGCTGTTGGCGATCAGGATGTACGGGTCGTCGAAGACGGCCTCCATACGCTCCGGGTCGGTCATGAAGTAGGCCGAGATGTAGCCCTTGTCGAAGCGCATACCCTCGGTGAGCTCCAGCTCCAGCCCGAAGGTGTTGCTCTCCTCGACGGTGATGACGCCTTCCTTGCCGACCTTGTCCATCGCCTCGGCGATGATCTCGCCGACGGTGCTGTCGCCAGCGGAGATGGAGGCGGTGGAGGCGATCTGCTCCTTGGTCTCGACGTCCTTGGCGAGCTTGGACAGCTCCTCCGAGACGCTCGCGACCGCGGCCTCGATGCCCCGCTTCAGGGCCATCGGGTTGGCGCCGGCGGCCACGTTGCGCAGGCCCTCGCGAACCAGGGCCTGGGCCAGGACGGTCGCCGTCGTCGTGCCGTCACCGGCAACGTCGTCGGTCTTCTTGGCGACCTCCTTGACCAGCTCAGCGCCGATCTTCTCGTACGGGTCCTCGAGCTCGATCTCCTTGGCGATGCTCACACCATCGTTGGTGATGGTGGGGGCACCCCACTTCTTCTCGAGCACGACGTTGCGGCCCTTGGGGCCGAGGGTCACCTTTACGGCGTCGGCGAGCTGGTTCATGCCCCGCTCGAGGCCGCGGCGAGCCTCTTCGTCGAAAGCGATCATCTTGGCCATACGGCGTTGTCCTCCTGGACACTCACGGGCCACCCGAGATGTGTGCCCCGGATGGGCCGCCTGGTGTGCGCACCTAGGGACGTCGCCACCTGGCGACGACGACGTCCTTCGGCCGGGCCGGATAGCCCGCGACGACCGGCCATGTGCTGCCCCGGTGTCTCCACACCGGCACAACCTGGCCCCACCGTCCCGACCGTTGGCACTCACGGTATGCGAGTGCCAATGACTTGTTTAGCACTCTCCCCTGCCGAGTGCAAGCACGATGCCGCCGCTCAGCCGAGTTCCGCAGCCAGTCCAGCGCTGTTCACCGGCGCCTCATGGGCACGCTGCTCGACGTACGTCACCAGCAGACCGACCATCTGCGCGAGATGGGCCGGCAGGGCCAGCACGGCGGTGATCCCGATCACCACCACCGCCCCGGCGGCGGTACCCGCCGAGGAGAACGGGTCCGTTCCGAGCGCGCCGGTGCCGATCCCTTCCAGGCCACCGGGGATCAGCGTGCCGACGATCACCGCCACGGCCACCAGGGCCACCCGTCCGAGCAGCAGGCCGAGTCGGTCGTGGAACATCCGGAACGATCGACCGATCGGGTTGTGCCGTTCGAAGAGATAGACGGGGCCGGCCATGCTCAGCGCGAAGGCCAGGTAGATGCCCGGCAGCACGCAGAAGCAGACACCGACGCCGATGAGCAGACTGACCAGCAGGGTCCACGCCCACAGCCCGAGTGCCCGACGCAGGCCGTAGCGCAGCGCGGACTCCAGGCTGGCCGGCTGACCGGCCGCCTGCTGGGTGATCACCCAGGTGCCGGCGGCCCACCCGACGGCCTGCACCAACCCGACGACCAGGCTGCCGCCGAGCAGCAGGACCAGGAGGCTCAGCAGTTCGGCGACGAAATTGTCCGGCAGCGCGGGGGTCGACGTCGATCCGGCCTGCGCGGCCCACTTCGCCGACGGGTCCAGCCCGAGGGAGACCACCGAGAGCACCGCCGCGGGCAGCACCTGGGTGAGCAGCATGATCGGCACCAACTGCCGCCAGCCCCGGCGCAGCGCTCCTCCGCAGCGGTTGAACCAGCCGCCGATACCCGCGCCAGGTGGCGTGACCAGGGCGTCGTTCGGGTCGACCCCGTAACCGGGCGGGTACCAGCCGACCGGCGGCCCCGGGTACCACGGCTGCCCGCCGTAGGGACCCGACCCGGGCGGGTAGCCCCCGGTGGGCGGGAACGCCCAGCCCTGCGGCGGCGGGGCCGCACCCCAGGCACCCTGCGCGGGATCCCAGCCGGGCGCGAACGGCGGCACGTACGACTTGACGTCGTTCATCCGTCCGCGCATGTACGGG
>NZ_JBEYSL010000460.1:0-5417 GCF_040642735.1 Micromonospora sp. NPDC047753
GGTGCTCTACGCGCTGGACGTGCTCCGGGTGCCACCGGCCGGGTACGGGCTGTTCGCCGCCGCAGTGCGTCAACGGCTGTCCGACCCGCCGGTCTCCACGACCGCCCGACCGGCCTCCAGCCGGGCCACCGGCACCCGGAACGGCGAACAGGACACGTAGTCCAGGCCGACCTCGTGGAAGAAGTGCACCGAGTCCGGGTCACCGCCGTGCTCACCGCAGACACCGAGCTTGAGCCCGGGGCGGGCGGCCCGGCCCTCCTCGGCGGCGATCCGCACCAGCCGGCCGACACCGTCACGGTCGATCGACTCGAACGGCGAGATACCGAAGATGCCCAACTCCAGGTAGCGCCAGAAGAACGCGCCCTCGACGTCGTCGCGCGAGAAGCCCCAGCCCATCTGGGTCAGGTCGTTGGTGCCGAAGGAGAAGAACTCGGCGGCCTCAGCGATCTGCCCGGCGGTCAGGGCCGCCCGGGGCACCTCGATCATGGTGCCGATCAGCACCTCGACGCCGCTGTCCCCGACCACCTCGGCAATGATCTTCTCGGCCTCGGCGCGAACCGTCTCCAGCTCCTGCACCGCCCCGACCAGCGGCACCATGATCTCCGGCTTGGCCGCGCCCCCGTCGCGGGCGCAACTGACCGCCGCCTCGGCGATGGCGCGGACCTGCATCGCGAACAGGCCGGGGATGACCAGGCCAAGGCGTACACCCCGCAGCCCGAGCATCGGGTTCTCCTCGTGCATCCGCCGGACGGCGGCGAGCAGCGCCTCCTCCTTGGCCACGTCCTCGCCGCGTTCCTGCGCGACCGCCACGTTGACGGCGAGCTGCTCCAACGGCGGCAGGAACTCGTGCAACGGCGGGTCGATGAGCCGGACGGTGACCGGCAGGCCGTCCATCTCGCGGAAGATCTCCTCGAAGTCGGCCCGCTGCAACGGCAGCAGCGCCGCCAGCGCCGCCTCCCGCTCACCCGGGGCCCGGGCCAGGATCAGCCGCTCGACCAGCTCCCGCCGGTCACCGAGGAACATGTGCTCGGTGCGGCACAACCCGATGCCCTCGGCGCCGAAGCGCCGGGCCCGGGCGGCGTCCGCGCCGGTGTCGGCGTTCGTGCGGACCGCCAGCCGCCGCTTGCCGTCGGCGTGCGTCATGATCCGGTGTACGGCCCGGACCAGCGCGTTGTCGACGTGCTCGGGGTCGAGGCTGCCCTCGAAGTACTGCACGACCTCGGAGGGCATGACCGGCACCTCGCCGAGGTAGACCTTGCCGGTGGTGCCGTCGATGGACACCACATCGCCCTCGGCGACGGTCTGGCCGGCGACAGTGAACCGCTTCGCCGGCACGTTCACCTCGATCTCGTCGGCACCGGAGACGCAGGTCTTGCCCATGCCCCGGGCCACCACCGCGGCGTGGCTGGTCTTGCCGCCGCGCGAGGTGAGGATGCCCTTCGCGGCGATCATGCCGTTCAGGTCGTCCGGGTTGGTCTCCCGGCGCACCAGGATCACCGACTTCCCCTCGGCGGCCAGCTCGACGGCTCGGGCGGAGGTGAAGACCACAGTGCCGGACGCCGCGCCCGGCGACGCGCCGATGCCAGTGGCGACCGGCTGGAACTCGTGGTCGAGCTGGAAGCGCGGGAACATCAGCTGGGCCAGTTGCGCGCCGTTGACCCGGTGCAGCGCCTCGTCCAGGTCGATCAGGCCCTCGTCGACGAGCTGCCCGGCGATGACGAACGCGGCGGCGGCGGTGCGCTTGCCGACCCGGGTCTGCAACATCCACAGCTTGCCGCGTTCGATGGTGAACTCGATGTCGCAGAGGTCCTTGTAGTGCTCCTCCAGCCGGGCCATGATGCCGAGCAGCTCGTCGTAGGACGCCTTGTCGAGCTGCTCCAACTCCTGCAACGGCACCGTGTTGCGGATGCCGGCGACCACGTCCTCACCCTGGGCGTTGGCCAGGTAGTCGCCGTAGATGCCCTGCGCCCCGCTGGCCGGGTCACGGGTGAACGCGACACCGGTGCCGGAGTCGGGCCCGAGGTTGCCGAAGACCATCGTCACCACGTTGACAGCGGTGCCCAGCTCGGCCGGGATGCGCTCCTGACGGCGGTAGAGCACGGCGCGCTCGGCGTTCCACGACTCGAAGACCGCCCGGATGGCCAGGTCGAGCTGTTCGCGCGGCTGCTGCGGGAACTCCCGGCCGGTGTGCTTCAAGAAGATTTTCTTGTACGCGTCGACCAGCCCTCGCAGGTCGTCGGCGTCCAGATCCAGGTCGTTGTGGGTGCCCTTGGCGTGCTTGGCCTCGTCGAGCGCGTGCTCGAACTCCTCACCCGGCACCTCGCAGACGGTCTTGCCGAACATCTGAATGAGTCGCCGGTAGGAGTCCCAGGCGAACCGCTCGTTGTTGCCGGCCTGGGCTGCGAGTCCTTCCACGCTCTGGTCGTTGAGACCGACGTTGAGGACGGTCTCCATCATGCCGGGCATGGAGAACTTGGCACCGGAGCGGACGGAGACCAGCAGTGGGTCCTGCGGGTCACCGAGGCGCTTGCCCATCGCGCGCTCCAGCGACTCCAGGTGCGCCTCGATCTGACCGGCGAGCCCGTCCGGCTCCCGTCCCGTCGCGAGGTACGCCTGGCACGCCTCGGTGGTGATGGTGAAGCCGGGCGGAACGGGCAGGCCCAGATTGGTCATCTCGGCGAGGTTTGCCCCCTTGCCGCCGAGCAACTCCTTGAGCTCCTTGTTGCCTTCGGAGAAGTCGTAGACGTACTTGTGATCGACGGTCTCTTGCGCTGCCACCAGAGCCTCCACAACACACGCGCCGGATTGACACTTAACGAAGGTTCAGTTTTCTTCTTCCCCGGGACGGACCGCCGGTAATCCCGGGGTCAACGTCGATCGGTGGGCGAAGGTTAAGCGACCATCGAGTGACCTGGGACCGTTCGGTGACAATTGGCACAGCTATCACGACTATCCGTGTTCGTACCGGTTTTTGGGAACGCTTCCATGCGCACCATCACGCATCCGGCCGAGCGTCGTACGCTTGACGGCACGCCAGCCGGTGAACCTCACTTTTGCCATAACCGACGCGAATACACCCCCCGGAGTCGCCGCCGTGTCGACCACCCCCTCCCCCGGCCCCACCGCCGTCCCCACACCGCGCTCGGCGGGGGAACCGGACGCGGCCACGCTGGCCCGCACGGCCGAGCAGACAGCGGGCGCGTTGCTCGCCCCGGCGGCCCCCCACCGGCTGGCCGACGTCGTGCCCGCCCCACGGCAGGTCCAGCCAGACCCGACCGCCGACTGGACCCTCCCAGCCGAAGCCGTCATCACGTCCAGCGCCGACCCCGCCGCGTTGGCGGTCGCCGAGCAGCTCGCCCAGCTCCTGCGCCCGGCCACCGGCTACCCGCTGCCGGTCACCGACGCCACCACGCCGGAGCCCGCCGGTGGCATCGCGCTGGTGCTCGACGGCAGCGCCGACCTCGGCGCGGAGGGCTACCGACTCGACATCGCCACCGACGGGGTGAACCTCACCGCCGCCACCGCCGCCGGCCTCCATTACGGCGTACAGACGCTGCGCCAACTGCTGCCAGCGGCGATCGAGAGCTCCACCCCGGTCACCGAACGCTGGGTGCTGCCCGGCGGGACCATCACCGACGCACCCCGGTTCCCCTACCGGGGCGCGATGCTCGACGTCGCGCGGCACTTCTTCGCCGTCGAGGACGTGCTGCGGGTGGTCGACCACCTGGCCCGCTACAAGCTCAACCACCTGCACCTGCACCTCACCGACGACCAGGGCTGGCGCATCACCGTCGACTCCTGGCCGAAGCTGACCAGCATCGGCGGGACGACCGAGGTCGGCGGCGGCCCCGGCGGGCACTACACGAAGGCCGACTACGCGCGGATCGTCTCCTACGCGACAGCCCGCCACGTCACCGTCGTCCCGGAGATCGACCTGCCGGGGCACACCAACTCGGCGCTGGTCGCGTACCCGGAACTGGCACCGGACAAGATCGCACCGCCGCCGTACACCGGCACCGAGGTCGGCTTCAGCTACGTCGACCCCGCCGACGAGCGCACGTACGACTTCGTCGCCGACGTGCTGGGCGAGGTGGCCGCGCTCACCCCCGGCCCCTGGCTGCACATCGGCGGCGACGAGGCGTTCAAGGTCAAGGGCGAGGTCTACACCGGTTTCGTCGAGCGGGTCCAGCGCATCGTGGCCGACCTCGGCAAGACCGTCGTCGGCTGGCACCAGCTCGCGCCAGCCGCCCACCTCGACGGGCGGGTCCTGCAGTGGTGGGGCACGAACGGCGAGGACTCCACCACCGTCGAGGCCGTACGCAGGGGTGCCCGGCTGATCGTCTCCCCCGGCAACCACGCCTACCTGGACATGAAGTACGCCCCGGACACCCCGATCGGGCACGACTGGGCCGGCCTCATCGACGTGCGAAAGGCGTACGACTGGGATCCGGGCACGCACGTCCCCGGCGTACCCACCGAGGCGGTTCTCGGTGTGGAGGCCCCGCTCTGGACCGAATCGGTCACCTCGCTGGCCGACATCGAACTGCTGCTCCTGCCCCGCCTCCCGGCCATCGCCGAGTTGGGCTGGTCACCCCGGGCAAGCCACGACTGGGCCGACTTCCGCGACCGCCTGGCCGGCCAGGGCCCGCGCTGGACGGCGGCCGGAATCACCTTCCACCGCGCGCCCGAGATCCCCTGGCCCACCGGGCCGGCACTTCCCGCACCGCGCGACGCGAGCCTCGAAACGACGTTCGATCGCTAGACGAGCAGCCGGTCCGTCAGCTCCCCTCGCAGCCCGGCCAGGTCCGCCACGCGGTCCGCGCTGCGATGCGGCGGGCATGGTCCACCACGCCCGCCGCATCCCGCCCGAACGGCGGATCTCCGGCCACACTCGGGGCGATTCAGCCGGCGGCGAGGTCGGCGATCCGTTCCGGGGCAAGCGTGGAGGTCCAGATCCGTACGTCGTCGACGACGCCACCGAGCCGCGAGTGACGGCTCCCGCTGGTGTCCCCGCCGCAGCCGATCAGGGTTGGCCCGGGAGCCATCCAGGGAGTGACCGGGCCGTCAACCTCGCCCTGCGCGACGCCGTCGACGTACAGGCGGACCTTGCCGGCGCCGAGGTCGTACACACCGGCGAGGTGCGTCCACTTGCCGAGGGCCGGTGGCTGCTGCGACTCCGAGTTGTGCCAGACGGCATCCGCTGCCGTCGAGTCCGGCATGCCGAAGTGCCATCGATTGGCGCCCGGGTGGTAGCCGAGATAAAGGGCGGTATTGCCATTGGATATCTGCGACATCACCGTGTGGTGCCCGGTGGCCTTCTCGAGCAGTACCCAGGCGGTCAGGGTGAACGATGCGTCGGTACGCACGAGCGGACCCGGAGCCTCCGCGCAGGAGTTCTCGGCCAACTCCAGGCCCAG
>NZ_JBEYSL010000461.1:0-5401 GCF_040642735.1 Micromonospora sp. NPDC047753
ACCCGAGCGACCGTCGGCCGTAACGGTCGGTCGGGTCACCGGTCCTGGCGAGCGACGCCGGTGCGGTACTCCTGCGGCGAACGTCCGTAGTGGGCACGGAAGAGGCGGCTGAAGTGAGCCTTGTCCGGGAAACCCCAACGGGCGGCGATGGCCTGAATCGACTGCCGCAGCAGCGGGTTGCCGAGATCACGCCGGCACTGCTCCAGGCGCTTGGCGCGGATGAGTTCGGCAACGGTTGTCGCCTCCGCCTCGAACAGCCGGTGCAGCGACCGCACCGAGATGTGGTGGGCGGCGGCGACGCTGTGGGGGCCGAGCTCGTCACTGTCGAGGTGGCGGTCGATGAAGTCGACGACCCGGGCTCGTAGTGCGGTCTGCCGCGCTTCCGGCGACAGGGCGTCCTCGATGTCGAGGTACTGGGCGAGCGCTGCGGTAAGCAGGTCCACCGCCACCCCGCCCAGGATCTCCGCCTCGGTCGGCTCGAACTGCTCCGGGTGTGCCGCGATGTTGCGCAGGTGGTGGGACAACAGCCCGCCGACGCCGAGGTGCGACGGCATCGGCGTGGCCAGCAGACGGCGGAGCCGGTCCGGTGCCAGGGGCAGCGCCGCGTACGGTATCTGCACGGTGATCGTGGTGGCGGGACCGGAGCCCTCGACGCGGTGTCGTGCGACGTGCGGCCGTGCGGTGTCCAGGAGCGTGAAATGGTTCCCGGCTTCCAGCGTGGACTCGGTGCGGTCCTGGATCAACGTGCTGTGACCCGTCAGTGGGATCGCGAGTTGATAGAAATCCCCCTCGATTCTGCGGACCAGTTTCGTGGGCCGGATCGCGTCCAGCGACGGGTAGCGCAAAGAGGTCATCCGGATGCGGCCGAGATCGATGGCCTGGGCGTAGGCCACGAAATTGTCCAGGTGACCGCTGCTGATGTGCACCGGTGCCGTCTCCTGAGCCACCAGGGCGTACCAGAAAGCGAATCGGTCCGCCGGAGGCAACACCGTCGTGTCCAAAACCAGGTTGGGCAACACTCCGCTCGCCTCCCCGCATATGCGAAGATGGATTCTTGCATGCCTCGACTTTCTTCACCCGCGACGGGAATCCCACGCCCGGTGCTACCCGGCGGGTTGGCGAGTGTCGACGGTGACCGGCGCCGACATTCGGGAGGCAGCCGACGAGATGACCAGGGTGCTGCTGCCCCACCGGGACGGCGACTGGTCGGTGCCGGCCGGCTCGCTGAGCTGGAGCTGCTGGACGACAGCGGCGCACGTCGCGCACGATCTCCTCGCGTACGCGGGCCAGGTCACCGGCCGCCCGGATGACGGCTATCTGCCGTACGACCTGCGGGTCTCCCCCGACGCGAGCCCGACGCAGGTGCTCACAGTGGTGCGGGCCTGCGCTGGTCTGCTCGCCGCCGCCGCCGACGCCGCCTCGCCTGACGTGCGGGCCTGGCACTGGGGTCCGTGCGACCCGGCCGGTTTCGCCGCCATGGGCGTGGCCGAGACTCTGCTGCACACCCACGACATCACCCTCGGTCTCGGTGTGCCGTGGCAGCCGTCGCAGCGGCTGAGCGCGCTGGTGCTGCGCCGACTCTTCCCGGACGCCCCAGGCGGGGCGGCGGCCGAGGTGCTGCTCTGGATGACCGGCCGTGGCGAGCTGCCCGGTCGGGCCCGGCGCACCTCCTGGAGCTGGCAAGCCGCCGTCGACTGACTCGCACCGGCGTTGCGGGGTGGGTGGTCGCCCGAGATAGGCCACGGTCACGGGCGCTCGGCGCGGACCGTATCCGCGTTCGCGCCGTCGCGGCCGGGAACGATTGTTCGGACCTGTTCGGGTCCGTTCGCGACAGGTACGGACGGTCGACGCGGGGAGGTGTCGACAGTGCTAGCCGGCGTGCAGCGAGTGCCGGTGGCCGTCGAGTGGGAAGGGCGGCCGGGCCGGCAACACCTCCTGGAACACGAAGCCGGACTTCTGCGCCACCCGGCAGGAGGCCACGTTGTCCACCTGGTGCAGCAGGTCGAGACGCGCCACGTCGGGGAACCGGCCGAACGCCCAGCGGCTCAGCGCGGTGACCGCCCGCGGGGCGACGCCACGGCCGCGTGCCCACGACGCCGTCCAGTAGCCGACCTCCGGGGCTGGGCGCTCCGCCGTGACTCCCTTGAGCACCACGTTGCCCACCAGCCGGGAGCCGTCGGCCTGCTCTTCGAGGACGGCGAAGGTGTACCGCCGCCCGTCGGCCCAGTCGCGCAGCGCGCCTTCCAGCCACCGTCGGGCCTCGGCGGCGTTGGTCACCGGAGCTCTGGTCCAGCGGCGCAGGACCGGATCCCGGTACGCCCGCACCAGCTCATCCAGGTCGTCGGCGCACCACTGACGCAGGGCGACACCCGGCGTCGAGGGCGTGTCGGGTGACCGCGATTCGATCAGCATCGGCACAGTCTGCCGTGGCGGTGGCCCGGCGGTCAGCCCCGACGGCGCCACCGCCGCCACCAGCTACGGCGGGGTCGGCGCGCGGGCGCCAGCACGTCCGCCGCTTCGGTGACGGTTGTGGTGACCTTGGGGCGGGCACGTTCGGCGCGCCAGCGGCGGATCACGTCCTCGGTGTTCACCGGACGCACCGCGACCCGGGGGCCGTCGTCGGGGAAGCGCAGCCACGCCACGATCTGCGCGTTCAGCTGTCCCACGAAGTCGCGGACGGACTGTTCGGTGGGCAGGTCACGGACTTCGTCGGGGACCTGCTCGATGCGTCGGCGCAGTTGCAGCGACGTGGGCAGGAGCAGGTCACTGGGGAGCGCCTCGCGCTCCAGGAAGCTCTTGATCCACCACGCCTCGTCATACGGCGCCCCCCGACCGGGGATCGGCTTGCCCATGCCGGGCAGGCGGTCGAACTCGCCGCGCTGAACGGCATCCTGGATCTTCGCCTCTACTGACGCTTTCCACGCCTCGGTCACCGTGCGGCACCTCCCTGGCCACCGTAACGCGCCGCCTGCGGCCGGCGACACGCCCTTGCCAGGGGTCAGCACGCCCGCGACAGTGAGCATTCCCGCCGACGGTGCTGCCGCCGCACCGAACGCGAGTGGATCACTGCGGATCGCAGGCCACGGCCTGCCAGGTGGCCCTGGGTGGGGACGTTCATTCCGATTACGGTCGGTGAGGGATCCATCGGACGGGGGAAGCGTCATGGTGAGTACGGGTGCACTGCTGGGCATCGCGCTGGTGGCGTTGGGGCTGGTGCTCACGCCCGGCCCGAACATGGTCTATCTGGTCTCCCGCTCGGTGGCGCAGGGCCGCCGTGCCGGGCTCATCTCGCTGCTCGGGGTCGCCGCCGGCTTCGGCGTCTACCTGGCGGCGGCGGTCGCCGGCCTGGCCACCGTCTTCGTCCTGGTGCCGACGCTGTACGCGGTGGTGAAGCTGGCCGGCGCCGGCTACCTGCTCTGGCTGGCCTGGCGGACGCTGCGTCCGGGTGGGCAGTCACCGTTCCGGCCCGCGCCGCTGCCACCGGACCCGCCCCGGCGGCTGTTCACCATGGGCCTGGTCACCAACCTGCTGAACCCGAAGATCGCGATCCTCTACGTGTCGCTGTTACCGCAGTTCATCGACCCGACGCGGGGGCACCTGGCCGCGCAGAGCCTGCTGCTCGGTCTGACCCAGATCATCGTGGCGCTGAGCGTGAACGCGATGATCGTGCTCAGCGCCGGCGCCCTCGCGGGGTTCTTCGCCCGCCGGCCGGTGTGGTTGCGGGTGCAGCGGTGGGTCACCGGCACCGCGCTCGCGGCGCTGGCCGTGCGCATCGCCGCCGACCGCTCGCGCGCTGCCGTCGCCACGCCCTGACCCCGGGCGGTCAGCGCCCGCGGTGGCGGCCGAGCATCCCCGCGGCCAGCGGCGCGGCGTCCAGGTCACCGGCGGCGAGGCGGGCGGCGAGGGTACGGCGTACCAGCCGGTCGGCCAGCGCGGGCGCGTGCCGGCCGACGGCCATCTCCAGCCGACCGCGTGCGGTGGTCGCCACGTCCCGGGGCGCCCGCCGGGCGGTGGCGGTCCGCAGGATCGCCGCGACCACTCCTTCGACGGGCTCGGGGCGCGACACCCCTCGCAGGGACAGCCCGGCCTCGGCGGTGCTGTCGTGGATCGGTGAGGCGACCATGCTCGGGTAGACGACGCTGACCCCGACGTGGGTGCCCACCTCGTGGCGCAGCGCGTCGGCGTAGGCGACCAGGGCCCGTTTGCTCACCCCGTACGCGGCGGCGAGCGGCAGCGGCAGCACCGCCATCCGGCTGGCCACGAAGATCACCCGTCCGCGTGCGGTGAGCAGTGGGGGCAGCGCGGCGGCGGTGGTACGCCAGGCGGCGAGCAGGTTGACCTCCAACTGCCGGCGGACCACCTCGTCGGGCGGCAACTCGGCCGGCGCGGGACCACCGACACCGGCGTTGTTGATCAGCAGGTCGAGCCCGCCGAGTCGGTCGACGGCGGCCCGCACCCCCGCCGGTACGGCGTCCGGGTCGGTCAGGTCGCAGGCCAGCACCGGCACGTCGCCGTCGGAACTGGCGTGCAGGTCGAGCCCCACCACCCGGGCGCCGGCGGCGCTCAGCGCGGCGCCGAGGTGTCGGCCGAAGGTCCCGCTCGCCCCGGTGACCAGCACCCGCCGACCGGTCAGCGATCTCGTCACCGCCCGGCTCCGCTCGGGGTGGGGCGGGCGCGGCGGGTCCCGACGGTCAACTCCCGGGCCAGCTCTGCCAGGTAGACGTCGAAGTCCACCCGCATCGCCGGGCGGCGCTGACCCCAGCGGGCGGTCGCGGCCCGCAGTTCGGCCCGGCACGCGGCGCGCTGTCGGGCCGGGTCCGGCAGCGTGTACCGGCCGGCGAGGTGCGCCGCGATCAGCTTGGCCTGCGCTTCTACCAGGGGGAACGCGGAGCCGGTGGACTGCATCAACCCGACGAAGCTCAGCCCGGGGGCGTCGGGGTGGAACACGTGCCGGTACAACGGCAGGGTGTCGGCGCCTCCGGCGAGCAACGCCGGGTCGAGGAACAGGACGTCCACCCGGTAGCCGGTGCACCAGATGATCAGGTCGACGGTGTCGGTGCGGCCGTCGGTGAACTCCACCCGGTCGCCGTCGAGGGCGGCGACGCCGGGTCGGGCCTCGACGTCACCGTGGGTCAGCCGCGACAGCAACCCGTCGGAGAGCGTCGGGTGGTCCTGCAGGAAGCCGTGCGTTGGCGCGGGCAGCCCGTAACGGGTGGGGTTGCCGACGGTGGCGCTCAGCATCGTCTGGGTGATGCGTTGGCGCAGACGCCACGGCAGTCGGCGGGCCAACGCACCGTTGAGGGTGTCCGAGGGTCGTCCCAGCAGGTACTTCGGTACCACCCAGACGCCTCGGCGCAGCGACAGCAGGGTGCGGGTGGCGGCGTACGACGCGTCGACGGCG
>NZ_JBEYSL010000462.1:0-5400 GCF_040642735.1 Micromonospora sp. NPDC047753
CGCTGGTCGCCGGCACGCCCCGGTTGGTGGCGCTGGCGATCAGCGACGAGCTGCCGGTGGTGCTCGTGGTGACGTTCCTGTCCGGAATCGGCATCGCGGCGGTCAACCCGCTGCTCGGGGTGGCGCTCTACGAGCGGGTGCCGCCGGAGCTGCAGACCCGGGTGATCGGCATCGCCGGTTCGTTGGCGTTCGTCGGTCTGCCGGTCGGCGCGCTGCTCGGCGGCTGGTCGGTGGACGCGCTGGGATTCACCCCGGCCCTGCTGACCATGGCGGCGGCGTGCCTGGTGGTCACCGCGTACCCGCTGCTGAGCAGGGCCTCCGGCCCGGAGACACCGGTGCGGCCCACTCCCGCCACCACCCGGTAAACCCGTTGCGGGGCACGTCCGGCTGCCGCAGGCCGGACGGGTGGGCGCGTACCGGTTGAGGCCCGTCAGCGCCCGGCGGCAGCCGGGGTGGCGTGCTCGGTACGGCAGCGCGGGCAGCGCAGCCGCGTTCCGGCTGCCGCCCGGGGCACCCGGAGCCGCTGACCGCAGCCGCAGGTCAGCACCGGCGCCGACGCGCGGAGGTATTCGTCCCGGTCCCGGCGCGGCCACCGGCCGTGGCAGCGGGCGCACCATTTCGGCGGGTAGCTGTGGTAGTGGGCGAGGCCGAACGCGCCCGCGATCATCAGCGCGACGGGGACCAGCAGACCGAGCGGCACGAGCAACGCGGTCGGCACTCCGCCGAGGCCGTCGGAGACCAACTCGGCGACCACCGCGAGCACGACCACCGGCACACCGAGCACTGTGAACCCGAAACCCCAGGCGAAGGTCAGCAGGGACGGCAGGAACATCCACATGCCGCCCGGCGCCCAGCGGCGGACCCCGTACCCGCCGCAGCGCGGGCAGTTCGGCGAGGCGCGGTGCGGCACCGATCGCAGCGCCTTCGGCGCCAACCACTGCACCAGGAGCTTGAGGATCTCCTCGACCAGTTTCGTCGCGAGAGCCTGAAGCAACGAACCGAGCATCCGGTCACCTCCCTCGCCCACGGATCCCGCGGCGTTACCCCCTCCCACCCGGCGGGTAGACGGGCCGTGCCGACACCGAGAGGGGAGCACCATGACAACGGTCGGAGAGTTCATGACGGTCGACCCACCGCCCATGGTGGGCGGTGGGTGCCAACAACCCGTCCCAGCGCGCCGATCTCGTCGCGCCCAAGACGCCGATCCGACAGCGCCCGCGCGTTGTTCGTCGGACGTTCGGTTGCTGGTCGCGCGGGCGTCGGCGACGGCTGACTAGCGTCTACCGTCGTCACCGCACCTGGAGGGCCGCCGCGTATGACGTCGTCACCCACCCGCCGCCGCACCACGGAGGTCGTCGCCGTGCGCCGGATCGGCGACAGCGCGCCGCACAGCGCGTTCACCGACCTCGTCCGGTACGCCGGAAGCTGGTTCTGCGCCTTCCGGGAGGCCCGCACCCACCTCAGCGACGACGGCGTGATCCGGGTACTGACGTCGACCGACGGCCGGTCCTGGACCTCCGCGACGATCATCGCGCAGCCCGGTGCCGACCTGCGCGACCCCCGCTTCGTGGCGCGCCCCGACGGGCGGCTGCAACTGCTCGCGGCGGCCGCCACCGGCGCGGCCAGCAAGACGTTCCAGACGGTGACCTGGCTCAGCACCGACGGGCACACCTGGGGTGATCCGACCCCGGTGGGCGAGCCGGGCGTCTGGGTGTGGCGGGCGGCCTGGCACGACGACGCGATGTACGGCGTCGGCTACGCCACCCGGGAGCCGAGGTTCGCCCGGCTCTACCGCAGCACGGACGGGGTGGACCTGCGGCAGTGGGTGCCGACGCTGTTCGCTGACGGGTACCCCAACGAGTCCGGCCTGGTCTTCGCGCCGGACGGTACCGCCCTCTGCCTGCTGCGGCGGGACGCGGCCACCGCGAGC
Organism: Micromonospora sp. NPDC047753; assembly: GCF_040642735.1. Lineage (NCBI taxonomy): Bacteria > Bacillati > Actinomycetota > Actinomycetes > Micromonosporales > Micromonosporaceae > Micromonospora > Micromonospora sp. NPDC047753. The sequence goes on from NZ_JBEYSL010000462.1 coordinate 1,931, forward strand.
GCGCAGCTCGGCCGGGCCGTGCCGCCGTACCGGGACTGGACCTGGACGGATCTGGGTGTCCAGGTGGGCGGGCCGGCGCTGCTCCGACTGCCCGACGGGCTGCTGCTGGCCGGGGTGCGCCTGCACGACGGCGAGGTCCGCACCGCGATCTGCGTCGTCGATGCGGACCGCGGCGAGCTGACCGAACTGGTCGCGCTGCCGTCCGGTGGCGACACCAGCTACCCCGGGCTGGTCTGGCACGACGACCTGCTGTGGGTGAGCTACTACTCGTCGCACGAGGGGAAGACCTGTGTCTACCTGGCCGAGGTCAGCCTGACCGGCTGAGCCTGGCCCGGCAGCCCGGCGGTCGGCTAGCGTGCCGGCATGCCATCGACGCTCAGCGAATCGACGGACCCGTACTGTCTGCGCCCCGGGGAGGCCACCGAGTTGCTGAACGGGCACCGGTGGCGGCGGTTCGTGGCGCTCGGCGACAGCGTCGTGGAGGGCATGTGTGAGCCGACAGCGGGCTACCCGGACGTGCAGTGGGTCGACCGGGTCGCCGCCGAGCTGACCTCCGTGCGCCCCGAACTGGCGTACCGGAATCTGGGTCGACGCGGGCTGCGCGCGCACCAGGTGCGGGCCACCCAGCTCAGCCCGGCGCTGGCCTTCGCACCGGACCTGGCGCTTGTCGTCTGCGGCGGCAACGACGCCTTCCATCCGGCGTACGACGCGGAGGCGGTGGACGCCGAGCTGGCCGCGATGATCGTCGCGCTGCGCGAGGTGGGCGCCGACGTGATCACCCTGGGCATGTTCGACGTCTCACACAGCCCGGCGGTGCCCGCGCACCTCCGGCCCGGCCTGGGCGAGAGGATGCGCCGCCTGTCGGCCCACACGGCCACCCTCGCCGAACGCCTGAGAACGATCCACGTACACCTGACCGACCATCCCCTGACGGCCGACCCCACCCTCTACAGCAGCGACGGCCGCCACGGCAGCGCCCGCAGCGACGCCATAGCCACAGCCCAAACCCTGCGCACCCTCTCCCCCCACGGTCGACCCCGTTGATCATGAAGTTATTGCCACGACACCCCGCCGCGGAGGGCAATAACTTCATGATCGCCGTGGCCAGCCCGGGGGCGCGGTCAGTCGTGCAGGAGGACTCCGGTCAGGAGGACGCCGTGGGCCAGGTTGAGGATGCCGTCGCAGCCGGGGTAGCCGACCCTCGCCAGGCCGCCGGAGGCTCGGCGGCCGAACAGGTACGGGGCCAGGGAGTACGGGACATCCGCCGTCACCGTCTCACCGGTCTCGATCTGGACGAAGTCCATCGACACCCGGTCGGTCGGCAGGTACTCCTGGAGGATGGCACCGCCCTGCTCGACGGCGGCCCGCACACCGTCGGCCCAGTCCGCAGCGCTCAGCTCCGGGCCGAGCAGGACACCGTGCCCGGCCGAACCGTCGGCCGGCTTCGCCACCAGCGTGGCCTGCTCGGCGATGGCCCGGTCGAGCACCGCGGCGGTCAACGGCACCGTGTACGGCACGTGTCGGCGAATCAGTGCCTGGTCGTCGGCGGGCAGCCCGTCCACGTCCTCCCACAGCCAACCGAACGTGGTCTTGTTGCCGAGCAGCCAGGCCGCCGCCGACACGAACATCGGTAGGGTGCCGGCGGCGAGGGCCACTGCCACCGCGTCCAGACCGGCGGTCGGCGTGACCCGGTTGGGCACGAACAGCCGGAACAGCGCGTCGACAGGTGCGCCGTCGACGACCAGGCGGTTGTCGGCGTCCAGTGTGGCGGTGGCCACCGGGGCGATGACCAGGTCGATGCCGAAGTCCCGGGCCCGTACGGCGAGGGGGTCGAGAATCCGGATGAACGTCTGCGGGTCGTCGAGGCCCGGGTAGTCGCCGTCGAAGTCCATCAACAGCGCCACCCGGGCGCCCTCGGGCAGCCGCAGCTCCTCGCGGATCGCCACGAACCGCTGGTCCAGCAGCGACGGCGCGGCCCGCACCGGCAGGTCGTCGAGGATGCCGTGCTCCCGGTAGACGCCCTCGTACCGCTGGATGACGGTGTCGGCGTCGAACCCGCCACCGAGGCTGCTGTCGATGTTGTACTCGACGAACTTCGGCACGCCGGCGGAGAAGATGACGTCCGGACGGTACGCGGCCAGCAGCGCCTCGGTCAGCGGCTCGGCCTCGTCCAGCAGCCGGGTCTCCCCCGCCGGGACGCCGAGCAGCCGGCGCAGCTCACCGGCGGTGTCGGCCCGCCGGCGGCAGGCGTCGAGGATGAGCTGGGCCAGCCGGTCGCAGACCTCGTTGAGCTGCCGCCAGGCGGCGGCGCTGAGCACCGGGGGCCGGGCCAACCGCCACTGCTTGTTGTACGTCGCCCGACCGTGGAAGACCTGCTCCCAGGCCGCCGCCCCGCTTGCCACCATGGCTCGACGGGCCGGCTCCGGCAGGTCGTTCCAGGCCCGGTCGGCCGCCGGCCACGGGTAGTTCGGATCAGTCATGAGCCGTCCTTCATCGTGAGGTGGATCGCGGTGGCGAGCTGGTCGCGGCCGGGCTGGACGGCCCGGTCCAGTGCCGGGGCGAACGGCAGCACCGCCCCGTCCGGGCGGGTGACCCGGCGCGGCGGGGCGAGCAGCCGGACCCGCTCCACCACCGAGGTGATGATCTCGGCGGCCATGCCGCAGGAACGGTTGCCGTCGTCGAGCACCACGAGGCGTCCGGTGCGGGCCACCGACTCGGTGAGACCGTCGATGTCGAACGGGTACAGGGTGCGCGGGTCGAACACCTCCACCGAGACCTGGTCGGCCAGCTCCTCGGCGACGGCCAGCGCGTCGTGCACCAGGTGCCCGATCGCGACCACTGTCACGTCGTCGCCGAAACGGTGGATCCGACCCCGGCCCAGCGGCACCGGCGTCAGGTCGTCGACGTCGTCACGCACGTCCATCGCGCCGGCCGGGGCGAACACCACCACCGGGTCGTCGTGGCGGATCGCGGTCACCAGCAGCCCGTACGCGTCGGCCGGGGTGGCCGGCACGACGGTGACCACGCCGACGTGGGCGAAGAGGCTGTACGGGTGGTCGGAGTGCTGCCCGGCCCACCCGGTACGCGAGCCGGACCCGGGCACCAGGTAGGTGACGGGGACGCGGCACTGCCCGCCGGTCATCAACGGGAACTTGTGCGCGTGGTTGACGATCTGTTCGAAGACCAGGAACAGCAGCGACGGGATCTGGAACTCGATCACCGGGCGCAGCCCGGCCAGCGCCGCACCGGTGGCGAAGCTGGTGAACGCCTGCTCCGACAGGGGGGTGTCGCGGACCCGTTCGGTGCCGAACCGCTTGGCCAGCCCGGTGGTCACCAGCGACGCCCCGACCTGGACGTCCTCGCCGAGCAGGAACACCGCCTCGTCTCGGCCGAGGCCGCTCCGGCTGGGCACAGCGCCACGGACATCCGCCATTCCCTCTTCTGGTCCGGCATCTTCGGCCTCGCCATCT
>NZ_JBEYSL010000463.1:0-5393 GCF_040642735.1 Micromonospora sp. NPDC047753
TCTACATCGACGACTCCGGTAGCGAAGCCCATGGCTTGACAACGTTCAGCTGGATCCGCCGGGCCCGACGATGCCCTTGATCAGGCCTTGTTCTCGGTGGCCTCGTCGCTGTCCTCGCGGGCGGCGTCGGTGTCACCGGACGCCGACACCGGCGCCTCGGAGTCCTGGTCGGCCGGAGCCGACTTCGGGGCCTCGTCGGCCGGGGCGAGCGCCTCGACCTTGTCCTGCTGCGCGGCCTTGCGGGCGGCGGTCTTCTTGTTCGCCTTCGGCTCGGCGACCTGAAGCTCCTCCACCAGCTCGATGATGGCCATCGGCGCGTTGTCACCCTTGCGCGGACCGGTCTTCACGATCCGGGTGTAACCGCCGGGGCGGTTGGAGTACCGGGGCGCGATCTGGTCGAACAGGGCGTAGACCACGTCCTTGTCCTTGACGACACCCAGCACCCGACGCCGCGAGGCGAGGTCACCGCGCTTGGCCTTGGTGATGAGCTGCTCGGCCAGCGGGCGCAGCCGCCGGGCCTTCGTCTCGGTGGTCTGGATCTTCCCGTGCTGGAACAGCGCGGTCGCCAGGTTGGCCAGCATCAGCCGCTCGTGCGAGGGGCTGCCGCCGAGGCGGGGGCCCTTGGTGGGCGTGGGCATTTTTGGTGCTCCTCAGTTGTGGCGGCAGCGCGGACTAGAGCTGCTCGGTCTCGCGGTAGTCGTCGGTGTCGTAGTCGGCCTCGCCGAAGGTGTCCACGACGTGCGCCGGGTCGAAGTTCGGAGCCGAGTCCTTCAGCCCGAGACCCATCCCGGCGAGCTTCATCTTGACCTCGTCGATCGACTTCTGACCGAAGTTGCGAATGTCGAGGAGGTCGGCCTCGGTACGCCCGATGAGCTCACCAACGGAGTTGATGCCCTCGCGCTTGAGGCAGTTGTAGGAGCGGACGGTGAGGTCCAGCTCCTCGATCGGCAGAGCGAGGTCCGCCGCCAGCTGGGCGTCCTGCGGGGACGGCCCGATGTCGATGCCCTCGGCGGTCTCGTCCAGCTCCCGGGCGAGCCCGAACAGCTCCACCAGCGTCGAACCGGCGGAGGCCAGCGCGGTACGCGGACCCATCGACGGCTTGGTCTCGACGTCGATGATCAGCCGGTCGAAGTCGGTGCGCTGCTCGACACGGGTCGCCTCGACGCGGTAGGTCACCTTCAGCACCGGCGAGTAGATCGAGTCGACCGGGATACGGCCGATCTCGGCGCCGGACTGCTTGTTCTGCGCCGCCGTCACGTAGCCCCGGCCCCGCTCGACGGTCAGCTCCATGTCGAGCCGGCCCTTGCCGTTCAGGGTGGCGAGCTTGAGATCCGGGTTGTGCACCGAGACGCCGGCCGGGGGCTGGATGTCGCCCGCGGTCACGTCGCCCGGGCCCTGCTTACGCAGGTACATGCTGACCGGCTCGTCGTGCTCGGAGCTGACGCACAGCTCCTTGATGTTCATGACGAGCTCGACCACGTCCTCCTTGACACCGGGGATCGTGGTGAACTCGTGCAGCACACCGTCGATCTTGATCGAGGTGACGGCCGCGCCCGGGATCGACGACAGCAGCGTACGCCGCAGCGAGTTACCCAGGGTGTAGCCGAAGCCCGGCTCCAGCGGCTCGATGGCGAACCGCGACCGGGTCTCGTTGATCGACTCCTCGGAGAGGGAGGGTCGCTGGCTGATGAGCATCTTTTCTCTTCTCTTCCGGGGCGCCCGCTATTTGACGCCCACGACACAAACTGTTCCGGTGGCCCGCCCCGAAGGGCGGGCCACCGAACGAGCTCGGACTACTTGGAGTAGAGCTCGACGATCAACTGCTCCTGGACCTGCGTGTCGATGACCTGCCGGGCCGGGAGGGAGTGCACGAGCACCTTCATCTGGCTCGGGATGGCCTCAAGCCACGCCGGAACCGTCTTCGAGCCGGCCTGAGCCTGCGCGACGATGAACGGGGTGAGCTCCTTGCTCTTGCCCCGAACCTCGATGATGTCGTGCTCCTTGACGCGGTACGACGGGATGTCGACCTTCTTGCCGTTCACCGTGAAGTGACCGTGCTTGACCAACTGGCGGGCCATGTCCCGCGAGTGGGCGAAGCCGGCCCGGTAAACGACGTTGTCCAGCCGCGACTCGAGGATCTGCAGGAGGACCTCACCGGTCTTGGCCTGCTTGCCAACGGCTTCCTCGTAGTAACCGCGGAACTGCTTCTCCAGCACGCCGTAAACCCGACGGGCCTTCTGCTTCTCGCGGAGCTGGAGCAGGTACTCCGTCTCCTTCGTGCGGCCGCGGCCGTGCTGCCCGGGCGGGAACGGCCGGGACTCGAACGGGCACTTCGGACCATCGCACTTGCTGCCCTTGAGGAACAGCTTCATCTTCTCCCGCCGGCAACGGCGGCAGTCTGCACCGGTGTAACGAGCCATCTCTCTCTACCTCTCAGACCCGGCGACGCTTCGGCGGACGGCACCCGTTGTGCGGCTGCGGGGTGACGTCGGCGATCTGCCCGACCTCGAGGCCCACTGCCTGCAGCGAACGGATGGCGGTTTCCCGGCCAGAGCCGGGGCCCTTGACGAACACGTCGACCTTGCGCATGCCGTGCTCCATGGCGCGACGCGCGGCAGCCTCGGCGGCCAGCTGCGCAGCGAACGGAGTCGACTTGCGGGAGCCCTTGAAGCCGACCTGGCCAGCGGAGGCCCAGGAGATGACCGCACCGGTCGGGTCCGTGATGGACACGATGGTGTTGTTGAACGTGCTCTTGATGTGCGCCTGCCCGTGGGCGACGTTCTTGCGTTCCTTGCGCCGGACCTTCTTTACAGCGGCTCCGGCACGAGCCTTCGGTGGCATAAGTCTGTGCGCTCCTAGTTGACTTTCCGGACTGGGTTGCAGCCTGACCCGCCTCGGCGGCGGCCGATCCCGTCATCCGGTTAAGAACTACTTCTTGCCGGGCTTCTTCTTGCCGGCGACGGTCCGCTTCGGGCCCTTGCGGGTCCGGGCGTTGGTCTTGGTCCGCTGGCCACGCACGGGCAGGCCCCGGCGGTGCCGGATGCCGGCGTAGCAGCCGATCTCAACCTTGCGGCGGATGTCAGCGGCGACCTCGCGGCGCAGGTCGCCTTCAACCTTGTAGTTGCCCTCGATGTGGTCGCGGAGCTGCACGAGCTCCTCGTCCGTGAGGTCCCGAGCGCGCTTGTCCGGCGAGATGCCGGTGGCGGCGAGTGTCTCCAGGGCGCGGGTACGACCGACCCCGAAGATGTAGGTGAGCGCGATCTCCAACCGCTTTTCGCGGGGGAGGTCCACGCCGACTAGACGTGCCATGTGCGGGCGTACTCCTCGTGATGTGTGGCGGAGGTGTGGACCCGTCCCACCCCGCTACCGGCCGTCCCGTCCTTCCGACGCGGTGAGCGCCGGCGACCGGGATCGGTCGCTGCCCGAGCGGGCCCCGGCCTCCGACCGGGGGTCAGCCACGCAGAGGTACGTCTGGCGTACCGCTCGTGGCTGGGACGAGCATGTGTGATGTGTGTGTCGCTGGGGATCTGCCTGGACCAACGCCACCCGGCCGCGCTCCGGCCGGACGGGCTGAGTCAGCCCTGGCGCTGCTTGTGGCGCGGGTCGCTGCAGATGACCATGACCCGGCCGTGCCGGCGGATAACCCGGCACTTGTTGCAGATCCTCTTGACGCTCGGCTTGACCTTCACGGTTGCCTTACTTCCCATCTGGCCCGGTTACGCGCTCTGCGCGGCACCGGACGTCGAAGACGGACACGGGACTTCCCGGCCGTCGTCAGGACTACTTGTAGCGGTAGACGATGCGCCCGCGGGTCAGGTCGTACGGCGAAAGTTCGACGACGACCCGGTCCTCCGGAAGGATACGGATGTAGTGCTGCCGCATCTTCCCGCTGATGTGAGCCAACACCTTGTGGCCGTTCGCGAGCTCCACCCGGAACATGGCGTTCGGCAGGGGCTCGATGACCCGACCCTCGATCTCAATGGCTCCGTCTTTTTTCGGCATGTCCTCCGCTGTCCTGACGTCGATTGCACCGGGCGGCCCACAACGTCTTACACGGAAATCTGATCAGAATCAGAAGCCCGCGCCAGCCGCGGCTCCAGCTCCCACCGAAGCGCAGGGTGGGCATGCCGGAGTGGACGCTGTGCGCCGATCTGAAAGTGTACGCCGGCCTGCGGTCCCCCGCCAAACCGACCACCCACCAACCCGCGCGAGTCCACCCTCAGCCCTGTTGATCATGGAGTTGTTGTCACGACACGCCGCATTCGGCAGCAACAACTCCATGATCAACGAATCACGGCGAGTCCGGCCGCGGGTTGGGGCTGGTGGGGTTCAGGGGGTTGGTTCGTCGTTGTCGGGTTTGAGGGCGCGCTTTGCCTGCTTGCGCTCCCGGCGGCGTTGGCGCTTGACGGCCTGGCGCTGGGGCTCCTTCGCAGCCAGCCCGCTGACCGTGCGGACCACCAGCACCGCGCCCCACGGCCCGGCCACCCAGACCGGCCAGAAGTAGAGCAGGTCCTTGCTGAGCACCGACGTCGCCGCCCAGATGGTCACCACGATGGCGATCACCCGCAGGTACGGGAACCACACCTCGGCCAACCAGCGGGCGGTCACGCCCCTGCTGACGGCCGGATCGAGCTGGTCATCCAGCGGGCTCATCGTCGACCCGGCGACCGGCGCCAGGCCCGACCTCTGCACCGGCGTCACCGGCGGCAGGTCGGTCAGCAGGCCCTCGAGGTCGGCGTACGTGCGTGCCGCGTAGGCCTGCTGCAACCGCTCGTCGTACTCGTGCAGATCCAGTCGGCCCTCGTCAAGGGCGACCCGCAACCGGTCAGCCACCGCCGCACGGTCCGCGTCCGCGGCTCGCATCCCGTCGCGCCCGTCCATGCCGGCAAGCATGCCACCGTCGCGCCACTCCCGCCCGCCCCTGGCAGCGGTCGATCATGAAGCTGTTGCCCGCCCCACCGGCGTGTCGGGGCTGAAACTTCATGATCAACGGCGCGACGCGGGGCCGGGATCGGACTAGAGAGTTTTTGTGGCCGCGGGTTGGCGGGCGGTCACCAGGTCGCCCAGGCGGGCCCGGCCACCATCGAACGCGGTGAGCACCCAGACGCCGTCCGGCAACAGCGCCATCGAGTGCTCGACGTGCGCGGCCACCGAGCCGTCCCGGGTGACGACCGTCCACCCGTCGGCCAACTCGACGGTACGCGGGGACGCCATGGTGATCATCGGCTCGATGGCCAGGGCCATCCCGGTGACCAGTCGCGGACCCTTGCCCGGCCGACCGTGATTGAGCACGTGTGGGTCCTGGTGCATCTCGGTGCCGATGCCGTGCCCGCCGTAACCGTCGACGATGCCGTACCGGCCGCCCTTGCGGACGGCGGTCTCCACAGCGTGCG
>NZ_JBEYSL010000464.1:0-5363 GCF_040642735.1 Micromonospora sp. NPDC047753
CATCGAGGGCGTCCAGTTCCACCCGGAGTCGGTGCTCACCGAGGGGGGCCACCTGATGCTGGCGAACTGGCTGGCCAGTTGCGGTCACCCCGAGGTATTTCGCTGGCGTGGACATGGCGGGTCAGCGGCGGCATCTGGCGTTGATGTTGACGGTGGTGCTGGGTGGCCCGAACGAGTACACGGGGCGCGGGTTGGACGAGGCGCACCAGCCGTTGAACATCACGGTGGGCCACTACGCGAAGGTGGGCGAGTACCTGACGGTGACGCTGACCGAGCTCGGAGTGCCGGCGGACGTCATCGCCGATGTGCAGACGGTGCTGGGGCAGGTGCAGGGCCAGGTGGTGGCTGCCGGGAACAGGTCGGGCGTCTGAGCGTGGACGCCGCTCGCCTCAAGCAGAGCTGGTCGGTGGTCGCCGGTCACGGCGACCAGGTGCCGCTCTACTTCTACTCGACGTTGTTCCTCGCCCATCCCGAGACGCGGCAGATGTTCCCCACGAACATGGCTGGTCAGCGCGACCGCCTCGTGACCGCGTTGGGTCACATCGTGTCCAACGTGGACCAGGTGGATCGGCTGGTGGGTTTCCTGCAGGATCTCGGCGCGGATCACCGCAAGTTCGCGGTCCGCGCGGAGCACTATCCGGCGGTCGGTGAGGCGCTGGTGGCGACGTTGCAGCATTTCCTCGCCGAGCAGTGGACCGACGAGTTGGCTGCGGACTGGACGGCGGCGTACGGGTTGGTCGCCCAGGTGATGGTGGAGGCCGCGCAGGCCGCTGAGGCGGTCAATCCGCCGTGGTGGGTGGCGGAGATCGTGGCGCATGAGCGGCGGGCGTTCGACGTGGCGGTGTTGACGGTGCGTCCGCAGTATCTGTTGCCGTTCACGCCTGGTCAGTCGATCGGGGTGTCGCACCCTTCGGTGCGGTCGTGGCGGTACTACTCGCCGGCGAACGCGCCGCGGGCGGACGGCACGTTGGAGTTGCATGTGCGGGCCGCGCCGGGTGGTGCGGTGTCGTCGCGGCTGGTGTACGGGTCGGCGGTGGGGGATCGGGTCCACCTGGCGGCGCCGGTGGGGGACCGGCTGGGGTTGTGGGCGGCGGGCTCCAGTGACCTGTTGCTGTTGGTGTCGGGTACCGGCTGGGCGCCGATGAAGGCGTTGGTGGAGCAGGTGGCCGCGGAGGGTTCCCGCCGGCGGGTGGACCTGTATGTGGGGGCCCGGTCCCGTAGCGAGTTCTACGACAGCGATGCGATCGACAAGTTGGCGTCGTCGTATCCGTGGTTGACGGTGACGTACGTGGTCGGTGCCGACGTGCACCGGCCGGGGGAGTTCGTGCAGGCGGTGGACCGGGCGTTGGCCGACGGTGACTGGCGGTCCCGGCACGTGTTCGTGTGTGGGTCGGACGAGATGGTGTCGCACGCGGTGCGGACGTTGGTGCAGGCGGGCTACCACGCGGGTCAGGTGCACCACGAGGGCCTGGGCGCGCAGTGGTACGGCCCGGCGTGGCGCACGGCGGTGCAGCAGTCGGCTGCGGGTGGCACTTCGGGAGGTGGGCACAGGTGAGTGCGACGCCGATCAGTCGGTATGACGGGGTGCAGGTGTCCGGCGGTGTGCAGGTGCGGATGACCGCCGATCGGGTTCGGCGGTGGGAGTTCGGTGCGGCGTCGTTCGCTCGGCGTGGTTACGACAACGCTGATGTGGACCGGTTCCGGGTGCAGGTCGCTGACGAGTTGGACCTGTTGGCGACGCAGATCGCGACGTTGCGGGCGGAGAACGAGCGGCTGACCGACCGGGTGGAGTTGCACCGGCACGGGGTGATCCCGAGTACGGGGGCGGCGGCGAAGGTCCCGGCGGCGCGTGAGGTGAATCTGCTGTCGGCGGCGCAGCGGGAGGCCGAGCAGATCATCGCGCAGGCGCATGACTACGCGCGTCGGGTCGCCGAGTACGCCCGGGTGCAGTACGAGAGTTACCTGCACGCGGCGGAGGCGGAGGCGAAGCAGGAGGCGGAGCGGGCGGTGGCGGAGTACCGCAGCGCGGCGGGGTCGAGCTTCGACGACACGGTAGCGACCCGGGAGGCGTTGCGGATCTTCGGCGAGATGATGGTGTCGCACATGCAGGCGGCGGCGCGGCATCTCGACGACGGCAGTGAGCAGTTGGCGCGCACGATGGATCGGATCGCGGCGGAGACGCCGGGGGCGCCGTTCGTGGGTGGCGTGGTGGGTCAGTCGGCGTTGCCACGGCACCAGCAGCGCTGAGTCGCCGGGTGGGGTGCGCTGACGTGGACCCCACCCGGTGCGCTGGCGGCGGTGGCATAGTCGGAAAGGTCAGGCGGGGTTGACCGGTGGCCCGCCCCGGGGAGAGGTGCCGTCGTGTCGGTATCACCGTCTCCATCCGGCGGATCGGCGGACCCGCTGGCCGCGTTGGAGGCGTCGGCGTGGGCGCTGGCGGCCGCTGTCGGCACCATGAGTGACGCAGTGTCGGCCCCGCTCGCCGAGGTCCTCGCGGCGTCGCCGCACCGCAGCGCGGTACTGGAGGCCGCCGGTCTGCTGTCCTGGGACGGCGGGACGCCGGTCGCGCACCCGTCGCTGGTGCCTGCCGACGGGCCGACCGGGCGCAGTGCGGTGCAGGCGCGGTTGAGTTCGCTGCGGCAGGCGGTCGCCGCGGCGGCGCAGGAGCCTTCCGGCGGGGGTGGCGCGGGCTGGGCGCAGGTCGACGACGAGGTGTTGCTGCATCAGGGTCGGGCGTCGGCGGCGACCGGCCGGGCGTTGGCGACCCGGGTGGTGCCCGAGTTGGCGGGGCTGGCGGAGCGCTTGGACTCGGCGGATGCCCGGGTGCTGGACGTGGGCACCGGCGTGGCGGCGTTGGCCGTCGCCCTGGCCCGCGCGTTGCCCCGGGTGTCGGTGGTGGGCATCGACGTGCTGCAGCGGGCGTTGGACCTGGCCCGCGGGGAGTTGACCGAGGCGCGCGACGTCGCGGACCGGATCAGTGTGCGCCGGCAGGACGTCGCGGACGTGGCCGAGCCGGATGGGTACGACCTGGTGTGGGTGCCGGCGCCGTTTCTTCCCCACCAGACGTTGGCGCTCGCGTTGCCCCGGTTGGTGCAGGCGCTGCGACCCGGTGGCTGGCTGGTGGCCGGCACCAATCCGCCGGCCGGGGACCCGTTGCGGGCGGCCGTCGACCGGTGGAACGCCGTCCGCAACGGCGGCAACGCCTTCGACGCCGACCGGATGGCGGAGGTGCTGGCGGGGGCCGGGTTGGGTGACGTTCGGCGTTTTCCGACCGTCCCCGGTGGGCCGGTGTTGGTCGCCGCGCACCGCCCGGGCGGCTGAGGGCCGCACCTGGTGTGCGGGTGTCAGCCCCTGCGGCGCGACGGGTCGGTCAGCTGGCGGCGGCGCGGACGGCCTCGACGATCGGGGTGGGTCCGTCGACGAGTTCCAGTGTCGCGCCGGTGGTGCCCGGTTCGTTGAGCAGCGCGGCGAGGACGTGGGCGACGTCGGTGCGGCTGATGGCGCCACTACCGGCGTGTGGGGTGAGGGTGACCCGCCCGGTGGGTGGGTCGTCGGTGAGCCGGCCGGGTCGCAGCACCGTCCAGGCCAGGTCGCGGCGGCGCAGGTCGTCCTCGGCGGCGCGTTTGGCGCGCAGGTACGCCGCCCACACGTCGTCGGTGCCGGGGGCGGGTGGTGTGTCCACGCCCATGGAGGAGACGAGCAGGTAGCGGTGGACGCCGGCGTGGGTGGCGGCGTCGGCGAGCAGCGCGGCGGCGGCCCGGTCGACGGTGTCCTTGCGGGCGGCGCCGCTGCCGGGGCCCGCGCCGGCGGCGAAGACCACCGCGTCGGCGCCGTGCAGGTGCTCGACCACCTGTTCGGGCGGTGTGTGTTCCAGGTCGCAGACGACGGGGGTGGCGCCGGCGGCGCGCAGCGTCGCGGTCTGCTCGGGGTTGCGGATGAGGCCGACGGCGGTGTCGCCCCGCTCGACGAGGTGGCGTTGCAACAGTAGGGCGATCCTGCCGTGGCCTCCGGCGATGACGACGCGCATGCGCCCAACCTACCGGCGCCGGGGGTGTGGGCGGCGTCATCGGCTTGACCTTGACCTTCGGGCAACCCTGAGCCTGGTGGGTGCCGGTCGCCGTGACCGGCGCGAGGAGGATGTCGACGTGGGGCTGATGACCATCGGGGCGTTCGCCCGGGCGGCGAGGCTGACGCCGAAGGCGTTGCGCCTGTACGACCAGGGTGGGCTGCTGGTGCCGGCCGCTGTCGATCCGGAGTCCGGTTACCGGCTCTACGACCCGGCTCAGCTGCCGGTGGCGCGGCTGGTCGCCCAGTTGCGTCGGCTCGGTATGCCGCTGGCGACGATCCGGGTCGTGTGTGACCTGGAGCCGGCAGCGGCGGCTGAGGCGGTCACCGCGTACTGGCGGCAGGTCAGCGCCGACACCGCGGCCCGCGCCCGGCTCGCCACCCTCCTCGTGGACCACCTGTCTGAAGGGGGTACCACCATGTCTGACCCGGATCCCACAGTTGTCGTTCGCTCTGCCGCCGGTTGTGACACCGGGCTGGTGCGCGACAGCAACGAGGACACCGCGTACGCGAGCGAGCGGCTGCTCGCCGTGGCCGACGGGATGCGGGGGCCCGGCGGCGCGGCCGCCAGCGCCGCCGCCGTCGACGCCTTGAAGCCGTTGGCCCTGACCGACGTGCCGGGCGCGGACCTGCTGACGATGCTGGGTGGCGCGGTGAGCGCCGCCGACAGTGCCGTGCACGGGTTGGCCACCGACACCGACCAGCCCGTCACGACGCTGACCGCGCTGCTGCTCAGCGGTTCCCGGCTGGCGCTGGTGCACGTCGGTGACACCCGGGCCTACCTGCTGCGTGGCGGTGAGTTGTCGTTGCTCACGCAGGATCACACCTGGGTGCAGACCCAGGTCGATCAGGGTCGGCTCGATCGGGACCAGGCCGCGACGCATCCGCAGCGCGCGGTGCTGGTGCGTGCCCTCGGTGGCGGCCGGCAGGTCGAGGCGGATCTGGCGCTGCGTACCGCGGTGCCGGGTGACCGGTACCTGTTGTGCTCCGACGGGTTGTCCGCGGTCGTCGACCGGGCCGTGTTGGGGTCGGCGTTGGCCGCGACGGACGATCCCGAGGACACGGTGCGGGCGCTGATCGATCTGGCGCGGGCCGAGGGGGCGCCGGACAACATCGCCTGCGTCGTCGCCGACGTCGTCGCCGCATAGCCGGCGTCGCCGACGTCCTAGTTTGACAGCCGTCCTGGCCGCATGGCCGTCGTCCGCGCCGGGTGGGCGCACCCCGACCCGGAGCGCCGATGGATCGCCTCGGTCACCGCAGGTGTCGGGCTGGCCGTGCTCGGACTGGGTGCCGGCGTG
>NZ_JBEYSL010000465.1:0-5341 GCF_040642735.1 Micromonospora sp. NPDC047753
GGTGACATCACCGTTCCCGGTTGGCACCCCGAAGTCGACGGAGCCGTTCGCTCACACGCATGGTTCGGCACGGACGGGTCGTTCCTCGGTCTGCCCGATGCCGGGCGCAGCCGTCACGTCCTGCTACGGGCAGCGCTGGGGCACCCTGCACGCCGGTATCGACCTGGCGCTGCCCTCCGGTACGCCGATCCACGCAGCGGCCGCCGGCACCGTGACCCAGGCCGGCGACGCCTCCGACGGGTACGGCAACTCCGTCTTCATCGACCACGGCAACGGCTACCTGACCCACTACGCCCACCAGAGCCGCATCGCGGTCACCGTCGGCCAGGCGGTCAAGGCCGGCCAGGTCATCGGCTACGAGGGCGCCACCGGCGACGCCACAGGCCCGCACCTGCACTTCGAAGTGCACCAGGGCATGTGGAACCAGATCGACCCGGCCCCGTTCATGCGGTCCCGTGGCGTCGACCTGGGCTGCTGAGGCGACGTCCCTGCGCGGGACAAAAGGAAAGAGTGGCCTCAGCGGTACGTGAGGCCACTCTTTCCGTGATCTGGCACGATCCTGGTAGCGACGGGTCAGAGCTTGTCGACCGGGGCGTGCCGGAGCACCAGCCACATGGTCTGGTCGCCGAAGTCGATCTGCGCACGGGCGCCCGGGCCGTGCCCCTCGACGGCGAGCACCCGCCCCAACCCGTACCGCTGATGGTTGACCCGGTCGCCCGCGGACACCTTCGGCCCCTGCGGCAGCTCACTGGCGGTGGTCAGCCGGCTGGCGTCCACGCCGAGCCGCTGCGCCAACTGGGCCGCCTTCGGCGTACCCCCGGTGAAGTTGCCACGCGCGCCGGGCGCGCGGTCCGCGCGGCCACCGACGCCGCCGCCCCCGCCAGCCCACGAGGTGTACGACCCCTCGGTGCGCTCCCAGTGCACCAGCTCGGTCGGCAGCTCCTCCAGGAAGCGCGACGGCGGGTTGTAGGACGGCTGCCCCCAGGCCGAGCGGGTCACCGCCCGGGACAGGTAGAGCCGCTGTCGGGCACGGGTGATGCCGACGTACGCCAGTCGGCGCTCCTCCTCCAACTCGCGGGTGTCGCCCAGCGAACGCAGGTGCGGGAAGACGCCGTCCTCCAGCCCGGTCAGGAAGACCACCGGGAATTCCAACCCCTTGGCGGTGTGCAGCGTCATCAGGGTGACCACGCCCTGGTGGTCGGGGTCGTCGGAGGGGATCTGGTCAGCGTCGGCGACCAGCGCCACCTGCTCCAGGAAGCCGGCCAGGGTGGCCCGCTCCCCCTCCTCGCCCAGCGCCTCGATCCGCTCGGTGTACTCGCGGGCGACGCTGACCAGCTCCTGGAGGTTGTCCACCCGGCCGGCGTCCTGCGGGTCCAGGCTCTCCTCCAGCTCGGTGAGGTAGCCGGAACGGGTCAGCAGCGCCTCCAGCACCTCCTCCGGGGTGCCGGTCTCGGCCAGCTCGCGGGCGTCGTCGAGCAGCGCCACGAAGTCCGCGATGCCGTTGGCCGCCCGGCTGGAGATGCCCGGCGCCTCCCGGGCCCGGCGCAGCGCCGCGCCGAAGGAGATCCGGTCGCGGCTGGAGAGCGCCTCGACACACGCCTCCGCGCGGTCGCCGATGCCCCGGCGCGGGGTGTTGAGCACTCGCCGCAGGCTCACCGTGTCGTCGTCGTTGACCACCGAACGCAGGTACGCGAGGGCGTCGCGGACCTCCTTGCGCTCGTAGAAGCGCACCCCGCCGACCACCTTGTAGGGCAGGCCGACCCGGATGAACACCTCCTCGAAGACGCGGGACTGCGCGTTGGTGCGGTAGAAGACGGCGACGTCGCCGGGGCGGGTCTCGTCGGCGTCGACCAGCCGGTCGATCTCCCGGGCCACCCAGTCGGCCTCGGCGTGCTCGGTGTCGGCGACGTAGCCGACGATCTGCTCGCCGGCGCCGGCCTCGCTCCACAGTCGCTTGGGTTTGCGGGAGGTGTTGCGGTCGATCACGGCGTTGGCCGCGTTGAGGATGGTCTGGGTGGAGCGGTAGTTCTGCTCCAGCAGGATCGTCCGCGCGTCGGTGAAGTCCCGTTCGAACTCCAGGATGTTGCGGATCGTCGCACCCCGGAACGCGTAGATCGACTGGTCGGCGTCGCCGACCACGCACAGCTCGGCGGGCTCCAGCCCGTCGGTGCCGGAGACCAGCTCCTTGATCAGGACGTACTGGGCGTGGTTGGTGTCCTGGTACTCGTCCACCAGCACGTGCCGGAACCGCCGGCGGTAGCTCTCCGCGACGTGCGGGTGGGACTGGAGCAGGTGCACCGTGGTCATGATCAGGTCGTCGAAGTCCAGTGCGTGTGCCTCACGCAGCCGACGCTGGTAGAGCGTGTACGCCTCGGCCAGCGCCCGCTCGTTGGGGCCGGTGGCCCGCGCCGCGAACTGCTCCGGGTCGACCAGCTCGTTCTTGAGGTTGGAGACCTGGGCGGCCAGACCACGCGCCGGGTAGCGCTTCGGGTCGAGATCCAGCTCGCGGGTGACCAGCTGCATCAACCGGCGGGAGTCGTCCGCGTCGTAGATCGAGAACGTCGACTTGAGGCCGGCGTGCTCGTGCTCGGCACGCAGGATCCGCACGCAGGCCGAGTGGAACGTCGACACCCACATCAGGCGGGCCCGGGGGCCCACCAGCGCGGCGACGCGCTCCTTCATCTCACCGGCGGCCTTGTTGGTGAAGGTGATCGCGATGATCTCACCGGGGTGCACGTCCCGAGCGGCGAGCAGATAGGCGATCCGGTGCGCGAGCACCCGGGTCTTGCCGGACCCGGCGCCGGCCACGATCAGCAGCGGCGAGCCGGCATGGCTGACGGCGTCGCGCTGCGGCCCGTTCAGCCCGGCGAGCAGCTGCTGCGGATCGAGACGCGCGGTGGCCGCCCCGGGTCGGTGCGGGCGGGCCGGCGCGGACTCCGGCGCAGGCGGGGACGCGGGGATGTCGAAGAGAGGATGCATCGCCCGACAAGTCTATGCCTCCGGCCCGACACCTCCCGAGGAAGCACACCCGGCCAGGGCGACGCACGGTGGTGCCGACCATGGCGGTGGATGGCGTCGGGCAGATGGTCAGCAGGCCGTGAGCCGTGGTCGGTGCGTGTGGGTTGCGGGCGCTTGGGACCCGTTCGTCAAGGACCGAAGATTTGATTTCAGGCAGGCGCTTTCAATTTCCCCGCGCATCAGTGGTGTGGGCGGTTGTCAAGACATTGACCGACGGAACTGAGGTACGTATGATTTCGCCATCTCGACACGTTCCAACCACACGGGGAGACAAATGAAGAGAATGATGGGCCGCGCCGCAGGAGCTTCCGTGCTTGGCATTGCCTTTGTGCTCGCCGCAGTGCCAGGCGTGGCGCAGGCCGCGACAACCAAGTGTGCCTATGACGGCTACGACCGGGCGTGCGCCACCAACAACGACAACAACTCCTCCACGATCGAGGTCTGCGACAACGAGGACGATGGCCGCACGGTGATCGGCCTGTTCCGGCGGACGGACGGCCAGGACGTCAGCGTTACCGACTGGAATTATGGCGGTGGCTGCCGAAGCTTCCCCGACTCAAAGATCGCGAGCTTTGTCCTGAAGGAAAACGGCGGGTCCTACGGCGCAAGAGTCTATATGTAGCGAGCACGCACACAAGGTTCGACAATTACTCCCTCAGCCCGACCTGATCGTCGAGCTGAGGGAGTAACACGTGCGAGCGATCAGGTGGCTATTACTCACCTGATCACACAATTCGACTCGCGGTGAATGCTAAATGCTGTCTCTGTGACGTCTCGCCATGCGTCGCCGTCGACACTGACGCATGGCACCCCTGGCGCTTTGGTGACTGAGCCGGCCCGGCTTCGACGCCCTGGTCGCGTACCTGCGCCCCGGTGCCCCTCGGCCCCGCCGACCGCATCCCCGCTCGGCCGAGGCGCAGAGAGCCGGCTCTTGACGCATCCGGTCCAGGAGGGGCGCTTGTCACCGGCGGATCCTTGCGCCGCGGCTGACGACACGGGCATACTCGATGGCGTGATCGCTGCGCGCTTCTACTTTTACTATGGCACCGGGAGTCCGGCTGCCGTAGGTCGCGCCTGATCGTTCAGACCTGCTAAAGCCCCGGCTCCTGGAGTCCGGGGCTTTTTCCGTCCCAGGTTCCGGGCACCGGGCACCACAGTGCGAGAGGTACCCGATGATGACAGACGTGATGGAGCAGAGCGGCAGCCCGATCCGACCGGGGCAGCCCGTCGCGCAGGAGGCCGAGCCGGCGGTGGCCACACCACCGGCAGGTGCGGACGCCGAGCCGGCCGAGCAGCAGACCGGCACCGAGGAGCCGTCCGCCTCGGCGCGGATCGTGCAGATCAGGGAACGCATCGACGAAATCGACAACGCGTTGATCACGCTGTGGCAGGAGCGGGCCGCGTTGTCCCAGGAGGTCGGCGTGACCCGGATGGCGTCCGGCGGCACCCGCCTGGTGCTCTCCCGGGAACGGGAGATCCTGGAGCGGTTCCGCGTCGCGCTCGGTGCCGACGGCACCCAGTTGGCTCTGCTGCTGCTCCGCGCGGGCCGCGGCCCTCTGTGAGCCTCCTCAGCCCGGGCCGAACCGGGCCAGGGCTACCTGGGCCGCCCGTCCTGGGCAACAAGCGGTTCGCTGACGCCGCTGTCCGGCGCCGCGTGACCGGTCCGGTCATCACCTGAACAGACGAAACCGCCTGCCGTCGTCGTGGAGACGGCGGCAGGCGGTTTCGGTGACTCACACCTCGTGGGTGGCGACGATCTCGCGCTTCTCCGCGAAGTGGCAGGCGCTCGGGTGGTCCGAGCCCCGGCGGATCTCCAGCAGCGGGACCTGCTCGGCGCAGACGTCCTGCGCCTTCCAGCAGCGGGTCCGGAACCGGCAGCCCGAGGGCGGGCTGATCGGCGACGGCACGTCACCCGTGAGCCGGATGATCGTCTTGTTGTGCCGCTGGGTCGGGTCCGGCACCGGCACCGCGGAGAGCAGCGCCTGGGTGTACGGGTGGGTCGGTCGCTCGTAGATCTCGTCCTCGGTGCCGATCTCGACGATCTTGCCGAGGTACATCACCGCGACCCGGTCCGACAGGTGGCGGACCACCGACAGGTCGTGCGCGATGAAGACGTACGAGAGGCCGAACTCGCCCTGCAACTGCTCCAGCAGGTTCATGACCTGGGCCTGGATGGAGACGTCCAGCGCCGACACCGGCTCGTCGCAGACGATGATCTCGGGCCGCAGCGCGAGCGCGCGGGCGATGCCGATGCGCTGACGCTGACCGCCGGAGAACTGGTGCGGGTACCGGTTGATGTGCTCCGGGTTGAGCCCGACCAGGT
>NZ_JBEYSL010000466.1:0-5331 GCF_040642735.1 Micromonospora sp. NPDC047753
GTCGCGCGAGCATTATCAAGATCGTTAAGGCTGAGGCCGGCTCGGTCCACGGCATCGCGGCGGTCAGCGTCCGAGCGCTCCGGCAACGCCCTATCGGGGGAGCTTGCGGAGGATGTCGACCACGAAACGGTGGTCGTCCAACTGCGGCAGCCCGGAGACACCGACCCAGCCCACCACACCGGTGCCGCGCACGCGCAGGGGTACCGCGCCCCCGGCCGCCGCGTACCGCGAGGCCGGCAGACCGAACCGCTCGGCCAGCGTCACCTGCTTGTCCTGGCACAGCCGGGCCATGTAGAGCGAGGAGTGCTCGAAGCGCATCACCACCCGCCCCTTGCGGCGCAGCCACGCGTCGTTGTCCGCCGTCGACCCCGGCAGGCCACAGTGGAACAGCTGCCGCCCGGCCCGCCACACGCCCACCGAGACCGGCAGCCGCTGCTCGGTCGCGGCGGCGACGGCGAGCATCCCCAGCTCGTACGCGTCGGTCTCGGACAGGCCCGCGAGCTCCAGCTCGTTCTCCTCGCGCAGCAGCTCGTCGAGCGTCGGCCACGAATCACGGTCAGCTGACATGTTCATCTCCTTGTTGGTGCGGGCGATCATCCTCGTCGCTCGGGGCGATCACCAGGCGCAGGGCGCGTAGTCCTTCAGGAAACAGCCGTACAGGTCCTCGCCCTGCTCGCCGCGGACGATCGGGTCGTACACCCGGGCCGCGCCGTCGACCAGGTCCAGTGGGGCGTGGAAGCCCTCGTCGGCCAGCCGCATCTTCGTCGGGTGGGGGCGTTCGTCGGTGATCCAGCCGGTGTCGACGCTGGTCATCAGGATGCCGTCGGTCAACATCTCCTCGGCGCTGGTGCGGGTCAGCATGTTCAGCGCCGCCTTGGCCATGTTGGTGTGCGGGTGCCCCGGCCCCTTGTAGCCGCGGCCGAACTGACCCTCCATGGCCGACACGTTCACCACGTACTTGCGGCGGGCCGACGCGGCGGCCATCGCCGGGCGCAACCGACTGACCAGCACGAACGGCGCGGTGACGTTGCACAGCTGCACTTCGAGCAGCTCGACCGGGTCCACCTCCTGGACCCGCTGGACCCAGCTGTTGACCGAGTCGAGGTCGGGCACGAGCCCGCCGGCGTCGATGGCGGTGGACGCCGCGATCCGTTCCGGCGAGGCCGAACCGCTGGTCAGTGCCAGCGCGGTGAGCGCGTGCGGAGTGAGCGCCGTCGACTGTGGGCCGGCGGTCAGGGTGCCCACCGGGCCGCCCTGCGCGTCCGGCTTGGCGAACGTGATCAGCTCCGGCAGCGGGCCGTCCGGCAGGGCCGCGGCCTCGGCGGCGATGAGCTGCGCGTACGCCCCGGGGGACCGGCGGACGGTCTGCGCCGCGTTGTTGATCAGGATGTCGAGAGGGCCCTGGCTGCTGACGTCGTCAGCGAGGGCGATCACCTGGGCGGGGTCGCGCAGGTCGATCCCGACGATCCGCAGCCGGTGCAGCCAGTCGGCGCTGTCGGGCATCGCGGCGAAGCGGCGGACCGCGTCGTGCGGGAACCGGGTCGTCACCGTCGTGTGTGCGCCGTCGCGCAGCAGCCGCAGCGCGATGTACATGCCGATCTTGGCCCGGCCGCCGGTGAGCAGCGCACGCCGGCCGGTCAGGTCGGTGCGGGCGTCGCGGCGCTCACGGTTCAGCGCGGCGCAGGACGGGCAGAGCTGGTGGTAGAAGGCGTCCACCTCGCGGTAGCGCTGCTTGCAGACGTAGCAGCCGCGCGCATTGTGCAGGAAGCCGGCCGTCTCGCCCGCGACGGAGGACGCCAGCGGAATGCCCTGCGTCTCGTCGTCGATCCGCCCCGGAGCGCCGGTGGCCGTGGCCTCCGTCACCGCGCGGTCGGCGGCGAGGATGGCGTCTCGCCGCTCCTCCCGCCGCCGCTGCTTGATCACCTTGTAGAGCCGGGCGGTGGCCCGCTGCACCTGCACCACGTCGGGGTGGTCGGAGGGCAGCGCCTCCAATGCCTCGAAGACGCTGAGGCAGGCCTCCAGCCGGCTTCGGTCAATACCCTCTTGACCGTTTTCGGTAATGTTGTCCACCGTCATGCGTCGTTGTCTCGTCCCGTATCCCGTGCCGGCTCCAGCCGACCCGCCCCAAGTCCGACCCGAAACGGTACGCGCCTCACGGCCTCCGACGCACCTCGCGGCCGCCCGGCGTGGTGCGCCTCGCGACGCTAGGCGGCGTCGGAGTGTCCGAGACGCCAGTAGCCCATGAAGGCGACCGCCCGCCGGTCCAGACCCCGCTCGGCGACCAGGTGCCGGCGCAGGTTACGGATGACGCCGGCCTCCCCGGCCAGCCACGCGTAGAGCGGCGCCGGGGCAACCTGCTCAGGCACCTCCCACAGGATCTCGGTGTCCACGTCGACGTCCGGCACGGGCTGGGCGGCCGTCGACGCGCCGGGGGCCAGCAGCTCCCCGGCCGCGGCGACGACGGCGGGCACCAGTCGGCTGCCGTACCCGTCGGCGCCCCGGGCCAGCCAGCGGACCTCGACGCCGGGCGGTGCGAGCAGCGGCAACACGTCGGCGGCGTCGGGCACCTCCAGCACGACGATGCCCCTGGCGTCGAGGGGGAGCCGCTCGCAGATGCTGCTGATCGCCGGCACGGCGGTCTCGTCCCCGGCCAGCAGCACGGTGCCGCCGGTGGACTGTCGAAATTCGACCCCGCCGTGGTTGCCGTCGAAGCCGGCATCCGGCCCGACCAGAGCGATCTCGTCGCCGACGCTGGCCCGCCGCGCCCAGCGCGTCGCCGGGCCACTGTCGCCGTGCAGCACCAGGTCGACGTCGACCTCGGCCAGGTGCGGGCGGACCGCCCGGACGGTGTAGGTCCGGATCGGGTTGCGGAGGTGCTCGGGCAGGGCCCGCCACGTCGCGTACCAGTCGGCGCCGTCCGGCAGGGTCGCCCGGTCCTGACCGGGCAGCGGCAGCGCCAGCTTGATCCGCTGGTCGTAACCGTTGTCGGCGAAGCGGTCCAGGTTCGCCCCGGTGAAGGTCACCCGGGTGAAGGACGGGCTCAGGCGGCGTACCGCGCGGACGGTGACGGCGAACACGCGCCACGGGGCGATGGGCAGGGTCTCGGTCATGGTGCCTCTCTCGACGCGGGCGGCTCTACCGGGTGGTGCTCGCCACGGCGCGGGAGCGCCACAGCAGCCAGACGAAGTACGGGGTGCCGATCATGGCGGTGACCAGGCCGGCGGGGATCTGGGCCGGCGCGATGACCGTCCGGCCGAAGGTGTCGGCGATGCTGACCAACGCCGCGCCGAGCAGGGCGGCCACCGGGAGCACCCGGGAGTGCCGGCCGCCGACGAGCGCCCGCGCGGCGTGCGGGGCGACCAGACCGACGAAGCCGATGACCCCGACGGCCGAGACGGCTGTGGAGGTGAGCAGCGCCGCCGCGCCGAGCGCGATCAACCGGGTGCGTTCCAGTCGGACGCCCAGCACGCGTGGGGTGTCGTCGTCCAGCGCCATCAGGTCGAGCTCCCGGCGGGCGGCGACAACCGCCGGGGTGAGCACCAGCAGGGCGATCGCCACTGGCAGCACCTGGGTGGGCATCCGACCGTAGGTGGAGCCGGACAGCCAGGTCAACGCCTTCCCGGTGTTCCACGGGTCGAAGGCCACGACCAGGTAGGTGATGACCGCCATGCCGCCCTGCCAGGCGCCGAAGCCGATCAGCACGAGTCGGTCGGAACTCAGCCCGCCGCGCCAGGCGAGGCCGTAGACCAGGGCGAACGCCAGCATCGCGCCGAGCCCGGCGACGCCGGAGACCGCCCACACCCCGGCCAGCGGCACGAAGGTGAGCAGGGAGACCGCGCCGAGTCCGGCGCCGGCGGTGATGCCGAGAATGCCGGGTTCGGCCAGCGGATTGCGGCAGACCGCCTGCACTGTGGTGCCGGCTACCGCGAGCGCCGCGCCGGCCAGGACCGCCGCGGCGACGCGCGGCCACCGCTGGTCCAGCACGAAGGTGTACGCGGGCCCGGTGCTGCCGTTGACCCAGTTGACGACGTCACCGAGCAGCACCCAGGTGTCACCGGCGAGCATGCCGACCGTCACTGCGCAGACGGTCAGGACGGCGGTGACGGCGACGACGCCGCGGTGGAAGGCTGCGGAGCGGACGGCCGCGTGCCCGCCGGGCGGACGACGGGTGGGGCCGGCGTCGCGGTGCCGGCGGGCCAGCCAGATGAGGATCACCGCGCCGAACAGTGTGGTGACCACGCCGGTGGGGATGTCGACCCCGGCCTGCCCGCCCATCACGGCCCGCAGCAGCACGTCGGAGCCGAGGACGATGATGACCCCGACGATGCCGGACAACGGCAGCAGGACGCGGTGCCGGTGCACGCCCGGCACCACGGGGGCGAGCAGCCTGACGATCACCGGTGCGCACAGGCCGACGAAGCCGACCGGGCCGGTGAGGGTGACGGCCGCGGCGGAGAGCAGCACGGCCAGCACCATGACGGTGAGCCGGGTGCGCCGCACGTCGAGGCCGAGCACTGTGGCGGTGTCGTCGCCGAGGGCGAGGATGTCGAGGCGGTGCCCGAGCAGCACGAGCACGATGGCGGCGCCGACGATCACCGGGGCGAGTTGGGTCAGCGCGGTCAGGTCGCTCTGCACCAGCGAGCCGTTCCCCCAGGCGAACAGCCCGATGGTGGCCTGCTCGAACAGGAGCAGCAGCAGGGTGGTCACCGACCCGAGCGCCAGCGCGGTCGCCGAGCCGGCGAGGATCAGCCGGGTGGTGCCGGCCTGCCCACCGGAGGACATCGCCATCACCAGGCCGGCGGCGGCCAGCCCGCCGCCGAAGGCGAGGCCGCCGGCGGGCAGCGCGGGCAGTGAGACGCCGAACGCGGCGACGGCGACGATCGCCAGGTGGGCGCCCGCGTTGACCGCGAGGGTGTCGGGGGACGCGAGCGGGTTGCGGGCGATCGACTGCAACGCCGCCCCGGCGAACCCGAGCGCCACGCCGATGGCGAGCCCGGCGAGCAGCCGGGGCAGGCGGGACGCGATCAGGACGCGGGCCGCCTCATCGTCGGCGCCGGTCGCGAGCCGCAGCAGGTCGAGGGCGCCGACGTTCGAGGTGCCCTGGGTGAGGTGCACCGCGCCGACCACGAGCAGCAGCAGGATCGCGGCGACGAAGACGACGGCGATGCGGGGCACGGCCAGGCGCCCGCCCGGAGCCGGCCGGGTGGCCGGCTCCGGGCGTGGTGGAGCGTTCAGCACGCTCACACCGTGTACGTCTTGACGAGTTCGTCGATGTACTGCTTGCCGGAGAGCGGACCGCCGAAGGTCCAGATGCCGTTGGGCATCTTGTGC
>NZ_JBEYSL010000467.1:0-5327 GCF_040642735.1 Micromonospora sp. NPDC047753
GGCGGTGACCCGGACGGCCCGGCGGGCGGCGACCAGCCCGACGTCGGCGGCGGCGCGCGCTCCGGCCGAGCCGGAGTTGCGGGCGGCCACCGTCCAGGCGGCGAGTTGACCGACGCGCTTGGCGGCCTCGGCGAGACGTTCCTCGGGCAGCTCACCGGAGACGACGGCGGCCACGATGGCGTCGCGCAGCTCGCGGGCGGCCTGCTCGTCAGCCCGTTCACCGCCGATGCAGATGGCGTCAGCCCCGGCGGCGAGGGCGCGGACAGTGGCTCCGGCGAAGCCGTACCGGTCGGCGACCGCGCGCATCTCCATCGCGTCGGTGACCACCACACCGGAGAAGCCCAGTTCGTCGCGGAGCAACCCACCCAGGATGCGCTGACTCAACGTCGCCGGCAGGTGCGGGTCGAGGGCGGGCACCAGCAGGTGACCGGTCATCACCGCCTGCACCCCGGCGGCCACGGCGGCGCGGAACGGGGCCAGTTCGCAGGCGTCCAGCCGGTCCCGGTCGGCGGTGATCCGAGGCAGGTCGTGGTGTGAGTCGACCCGGGTGTCGCCGTGGCCGGGGAAGTGTTTGGCGCAGGCCGCGACGCCGCCGGCCTGGAGCCCGCGGACCCAGGCGGCGGTGTGCCGCGCGACGAGCACCGGGTCGGCGCCAAAGGAACGGACGCCGATCACCGGGTTCGCCGGGTTGGAGTTGACGTCGGCGTCCGGGGCGTAGTTGAGGGTGATCCCCGCCGCGGCCAGCTCGGCGCCGAGGTCCCGGGCGACGGCCTCGGTCAGCCCCGGGTCGTCGACCGCCCCGAGGGCGAAGTTGCCGGGTCGGGAGCTGCCGTGCACGGACTCCAGCCGGGTGACGTCACCGGCCTCCTCGTCGATCGCCACGATGACGTCCGGCCGTTCGGCGCGCAGCGTCGCGGTGAGGGCGGTCACCTGCTCGGTGTCGACGACGTTGCGGGCGAAGAGCACCACCGAGCCGAGACCCTCGCCGAGCCAGCGGCACACCCAGGGCGGTGGGGTGGTGCCGACGAAGCCGGGTTGCAGGACGGCGGCGGCGAGCGCCGAGAGGTGCCCGTTGGACGTGGTCACGCCACTCCCTCGCAGGGATCGAGATCGATCACCGGCGACGGTGCGCCCCCGTCGATCCGCTGGTTGCGCTCGCTCATGCGGCCCCCGTACCCCATCTCTCGCGCGCCCTCGGCGCACCGCCACCGGCAGGCGGTTCTGCCATGGTCACACTGAGCGATTCAATAGTCAATAAACCTTACAGTTGCCTGGCGGCCCGCTCCCCGGGGAGAGTGCGGGGATGGATCCCGTCCTGCTGGCCGACGCGACGAGCCCGGCCGACATCCCCGGCGTACGCCTGCTCGGCCTGGTGGTCGGCGCTCTGCTGCTCCTCGCCGCGATCCGGGCGATGTTCGGGCGACGCTGACCCGCCCGCGGCGAGAACCGGTGTGACCGTGCGCCGCCGGGGTACGGCTCTCCCCATCAGCAGGTCCGCGTGCCGAAGGGGTAAGCCATGAAGATCGGATATTTTCTGTCCAGTGAGGAGTACACGCCCGCCGAGTTGCTGGCGCAGGCGCGCGGTGCCGAAGAGGCCGGCTTCGAGGCTCTGTGGATCTCGGATCACTACCACCCGTGGGTGGACGCCCAGGGTCAGAGCCCATTCGTCTGGTCGATGATCGGCGCGCTCAGCCAGGTCTGCTCGCTGCCGGTGACCACGGCGGTGACCTGCCCGACCGTGCGGATCCACCCGGCGGTGATCGCGCAGGCGGCGGCGACCAGCGCGGTGCTGCACGGTGGACGGTTCGTGCTCGGCGTCGGCACCGGCGAGGCCCTCAACGAGCACATCTTCGGCGACGCGTGGCCGCAGGCGGACGTCCGGCTGGAGATGCTGGAGGAGGCCGTCGAGGTGCTGCGCGAGCTGTGGAAGGGCGGTTTCGTCAACCACCACGGAAAGCACTACACGGTGGAGCACGCCCGGATCTACACGCTGCCCGACACTCCCCCGCCGATCTACGTCTCCGGCTTCGGACCGAAGGCCATCGACCTGGCCGCCCGGATCGGCGACGGCTACGTGAGCACCATGCCCGACGGCGAGATGGTCCGCCGCTTCCGCGAGAACGGCGGCGGCGACAAGCCGTGCCAGGCCGGATTCAAGGCGGCGTACGCGGACAGCGAGGACGAGGGGTTGCGGATCGCGTACGAGCGCTGGCCCAACGCGGGGGTGCCGGGCGAACTGTCCCAGGTGCTCCCCTCGCCACGGCACTTCGAGCAGGCCTCCGAGCTGGTCGAGCCGGAGATGCTCAAGAAGGCGTTCGTCTGCGGCAACAGCGCCGACGCGCACCTGGAGATGATCGACAAGTACGCCAAGGCCGGCTTCGACGAGGTCTACGTGGCCAACACCGGCCCGCACTACCAGGGTCTGTTCGACCTGTACCAGCGCGAGGTCCTGCCCGGGCTGCGCTGAGCCACTGGCACCCGAGCCCATGATCTTCCGAATGCGTTTCGGTTGTCCTGGGCTCGGGTACCTCCGGCCCTCGATGAAACTGTCCACGCATTCGATGACGTTGCGCCGCGCCGCCCGCAGCCTGTTCGGCTGGAACGCGCTGCGGCCCAACCAGTTGGCCGCCATGCGCGCGGTCATGAAGCGACGCGACGCCCTGGTGGTGCTGCCCACCGGTGCCGGCAAGTCGGCGATCTACCAGATCCCGGCCAGTCTGATCCCCGGTCCCACCGTGGTGATCTCTCCGCTCCTCGCCCTTCAGCAGGACCAGATCGCCTCCCTCAACGAGCGGCAACGCCCGGAGCTGCGGGCGGTGCGGATCAGCTCGAACGAGTCCGCCACCCAGCAGGCCGAGGCGCTCGCCGACGTCCGCGAGGGCCGGGCGGAGTTCCTCTTCATCACCCCGGAGCAGCTCAGCAACCCGGACCGGATGGCCGAGGTCGCCGCGCTGAAGCCGGCGCTGGTGGCGATCGACGAGGCGCACTGCATCTCCGCCTGGGGGCACGACTTCCGCCCTGACTACCTGGCGCTCGGGCACCTCATCGAGGGCATCGGTCGGCCGCCGGTGGTGGCGCTCACCGCCACCGCCTCACCGCCGGTACGCGACGACATCATCGCCCGGCTGCGGCTGCGCGATCCGGACGTGGTGGTCTCCGGGCTGGACCGGCCCAACCTCTTCCTCGAGGTGGCCCACTGCCCGGACGAGGACTACCGCTGGCGACGGCTGATGACGCTGCTGCGCGACGAGGGCCGGCCGGGGATCATCTACGTGCCGACCCGCCGCGCCGCCGAGGAGCTGGCCACCCGGTTGACCGACGCCGACTTCCCGGCGCAGTTCTACCACGGTGGGATGCCGATGGGTGCCCGCGTGGAGCTGCACGAGGCGTTCCTCGCCGACCAGGTCCCGATCATGGTGGCGACCTCGGCGTTCGGCATGGGCATCGACAAGCCGAACATCGCCTGGGTGGTGCACATGGCGCTGCCCGACTCGCCGGACAGCTACTTCCAGGAGATCGGCCGGGCCGGGCGCGACGGGCAACCGGCCCGGGTCCTGCTGCTGTGGCGGGCTGAGGACGTGGGCCTGCAGCGGTTCTTCAGCGGCGGTCTGCCCGACGAGAACGAGCTGCGCGACCTGGCCGCTCTGCTGCGCAAGAAGGCAGCCACCAAGACCGAACTGCGCGAGACCACCGGCCTGGGGCCACGCAAGCTGGGCCAGTACCTGTCCCTGCTGGAGCAGGTCGGCGCGGCCGAGCCGCGCGCCCGGCAGCGCATCGGCGCCCCGCGCTACTCCCCCGCCGCGGTGGACGCCGCCGCGGCGGCCCTCGCCGAGGCGGAACGCCAGCAGACGGTGACCCGGTCCCGGACCGACATGATGCGGGCCTTCGCCGAGACCAGGGCCTGCCGGGGGCAGACCCTGCTGGCCTACTTCGGCGAGCAGATGAGCGACGTCTGCGGGCACTGCGACAACTGCCACAGCGGCACCAGCGTGGCCGACCAGGGTGCGGTCGGGCCGTTTCCGGTGCACAGTCAGGTGCGTCACCCGGAGTGGGGGCCGGGCATGGTGCTCTCGTACGAGGAGGACAAGATGACCGTCCTCTTCGAGGAGGTCGGGTACAAGACGTTGTCGGTGCGCGTGGTGTCCGAACAGGGCCTGCTGACCCTGGACTAGCCTGACCCGGGCGCCGGTTGCGGCCCCGGTGGATCGACAAAGCAGAGCACCGATTGACCAAGAAGAGCAGGGCGGAAGGGGCGTTGTCGTGATCGAGCAGCCGGCGTACACCGGGTTCGGTTTCTCCGACGAGGAGTGGGGGCTGCTGGTCGGCCTGCCACAGTCGGTGTTGACCGCGGCGAGCGCCGCCGAGTCCGACGGCACCCGCCGGACCATGGCGGAGAACGCGGCCGGGCTGGAGACCATCGCCGCCGGCCGGGAGTCGGCCAGCCCGCTGGTGGTCGCCGTGGCCGGCGAGATCGTCACCCGGGTCGGTGACCCGGAGGCCGGCGAGGAGCTGCCGGTCATCGCGCCCGCCGACCCGGGGGCGTACATCGACGACGTGCTGTTGCGGGCCGGCGAGGCCGGCGCGTTGCTGGCCGCGCGGGTCGACGAGGGTGAGGCCGGCGCGTACAAGCACTGGCTCGTGAAGATCGCCGAGCAGGTGGTGGGCGCCGCGTCCAGCGGCGGGCTGCTGGGCATCGGCGGCGAGTCGGTCAGCGACTCCGAGCGGCGTTTCCGCGACCGCCTCGCGCACGTGCTCATCGACTGACCGACGACAACGAGGTGTCGGCCGGACCGGTCGGCTCGGCGGCCAGCGCCGTGGAGTCGGCCGGTCGGACGCCGCGCAGCGCGACCAGCGCGGTGACCGCGCCGAGCAGCATCACCGCCATGGCGGCGTACGCGGCCAGGTGCAGCCCGTCGGTGAACGCGACAGCGGCGGCGTTCCGCACCGCGTCGGCCAGCTCCGCCGGCAACCCCTGGGCGACCGCGAGCGCACCGCCCAGGGCCACGCACCCGCCCCTCCGCCTCCGCGACCGTCCGGCGGAACAGCAGCAGCAGCGCGGTCACCAACGCGGCCCGCTCCAGGATGCGCTGGTCGGCGTCGACCAACTCGTCGTCCGGGCGTAGCACCAGGGCGCCCAGGTTCTCCGCGCCCGCCACCACCGCCGCGTACCAGAGCGGACCCCGGCGCACGCTGCGCCCCTCGGTCCGGGACGCGGCCACCGCCTCGACGATGTCCGCGCGGTCCGGCTCCTCGATCTCACCCACCCGGGCCAGCAGGCGGCCCTCGGCGTCCAGCGCCAGCAGCGCGCCGCCCAGCACCTCGGTCAC
>NZ_JBEYSL010000468.1:0-5313 GCF_040642735.1 Micromonospora sp. NPDC047753
CATCGGCCGACAGCTTCACGTCCAGCGCCGGCAACGCCTCGGCCAGCCGCTGCCGGGTGCGCGCACCGACCAGCGGAACGATGAACGGGTCCTGCGTTGCCACCCACGCGATCGCCAACTGCGCCACCGTGCACCCCTTCGCGTCGGCGACCCGGCGCAACGCCTCCACCAGCGCGAGGTTGTGCGACGCGTTCTCGGCGGAGAAGCGGGGACTGTGGTTACGCGGATCGTCCGCCCGCCCCGGCGTCCAGTTCCCCGAGAGCAGGCCACGGCTCAGCACCCCGTACGCGGTCAGCCCGATGCCCAGCTCCCGCAGCGTGGGCAGCACGTCGGCCTCGACCGCCCGCGACAGCAGCGAATATTCAATCTGAAGATCAGCAACCGGATGTACGGCGTGCGCCCGCCGGACGGTCTCCGCGTCAACCTCGGAGAGCCCCACATACCGCACGTAACCGGCGTCGATCATCTCCTTGATCGCGCCGATCGTGTCCTCGATCGGCACCGACCGGTCGAGTCGGGCCGGCCGGTAGATGTCCACGTGGTCGACGCCGAGCCGGGTCAGCGAGTAGCTCAGGAAGTTCCGCACCGACGCCGGGCGGGAGTCCTGACCGGCGAACCGCATGCCCGGCCCCACCTGCTGCCCGAACTTCACACTCAGCAGATAGCTGTCCCGGTCGCGTCCCCGCAACGCCTCCGACAGCAGCAGCTCGTTGTGCCCCATGCCATAGAAGTCGCCGGTGTCGAGCAGCGTGACCCCCGCGTCCAGCGCGGCCCGTACGGTGGCGATGCTCTCCTCGCGATCGGCCGGGCCGTACGTGCCCGACATGCTCATCGCCCCCAGCCCCACTGCGGAAACCTTGGGACCCGTTGTGCCCAGAGTGCGTGTCTGCATCGAAACTCTCCTCATCGGTCGATTTCGCCTCCACCCTGCGCCGCTTTCCGGCCCGCCGGCAGCGGAGCGCTTATCGTGGGAGCGCCGCTCCCTGGCTCGGTGCCCAGTCCCCGAGGCAGCATGGAGGCATGCAGCGTGAGCAGCTCGCCGACTTCCTGAGGCGTCGGCGCGAGGCCATCCGTCCCGCCGAGGTCGGCATCGCCGGCGGCCCCCGCCGCCGCACCGCCGGCCTGCGCCGCGAGGAGGTCGCCATGCTCGCCGGCATGTCCGTCGACTACGTCGTGCGCCTTGAGCAGGGCCGCAGCAGCCAGCCGTCGAGCCAGCTGCTCGGTGCCCTGGCCCGGGCCCTGCGCCTGACCGACGACGAGCGAAGCCACCTGTTCCACCTGGCCGGTCACCAGCCGCCGCCCGCCGACGGCATCGCCAGCCTGGCCCGGGCCGGCCTGGTCCGCCTGCTCGACCTGGTTGGCGGCACCCCCGCCATGGTCCTGTCCGACCTCGGCGAGGTCCTCGCGCAGAACCGCATGTCGATCCTGCTCACCGGCGACCACACCGGGCTGACCGGCGACCGCCGCTACGTCGCCTACCGCTACTTCACCGACCCGGTCATCCGCGACCTCCACGGCCCCGAGGAATGGCAGCGGCACGCCCGCCAGCAGGTCGCCGACCTGCGCGCGGTGGCCGGTCGGCGGGCCGGCGATCCGGCCGTGACCGGTCTGATCGAACGGTTGCGGGCCGCGAGCGACGACTTCCGGCGGCTGTGGGCCGAGCACGAGGTGGCGGTGCGCCGGGCCGACCGCAAGACGTTCATGCACCCGCGCGTGGGCCGCATCACGATGGACTGCGAGACCCTGGTCACCCCCGACCTCGGCCAGCAGCTGCTGGTGCTGACCCCGGCCGACGCCGAGGCGCGGGAGAAGCTTGAGTTGCTGCGCGTACTGGGGGTCGAGGAGTTTCCGGCCGGTGTGCCGCACTGAGTGCCCGCGGCATCCCTCTACCCACGTCAGCCTCGTCCTCCGCGTTGGTCAGGGTTTACCCGCTGACGGACGATCGCCGGCGCACGTCGTCCGCCGGGTTGATGGTGCGCACCGGGTCGGGCACCGACCCCCGGGGCTGCCACTCGCGGGGGTAGCCGAGGGAGACCTCCTCGAAACGCACCCCGTCGTAGAACGTGGTGCGGGGGATGTGCAGGTGCCCGTACACGACGGTGGACGCGCCGAAGCGCAGGTGCCAGTCGCTGGTGCGGACGGTGCCGCACCACTGGGCGAAGACCGGGAAACGCAGGACGTCGGTGGGGTCCCGCACCAGCGGGTAGTGGTTGACGAGCACCGTCGGCAGCGTCGGGTCGCGTTCGGCCAGCCGGCGTTCGGTCTCGGCGACCCGTGCCGCGCACCACGCCTCCCGGCTCGGGTACGGGTCGGGGTGCAGCAGCGCCTCGTCGGTGCACACCACCCCGGCCTGGTACGCCAGGGCCAGTGACTCCTGCTGGGTGCGCGCCTGGGGCACCCGGAACGTGTAGTCGTAGAGCACGAAGAGCGGGGCGATGGTGGCCGGGCCGCCGTCGCCGTCCCACACCGGGTACGGATCCTCCGGGGTGATCACCCCCAACCGCTGGCACATCCGCACCAGCTCGCGGTATCGCTCCTCGCCGCGCAACGTGACCGGGTCGCGCGGTGGCGTCCACAGCTCGTGGTTGCCCGGCGCCCACACGACCCGGGCGAACCGGCTGCTCAGCAGCCCGAGCGCCCACTCGATGTCGGCGAACCGGTCGGCGACGTCCCCGGCGACGAGCAGCCAGTCGCCGGCATTCTCCGGGTGCAGCTCCTGGACGAACGCGCGGTTCTGCGGGTGCCCGACGTGCAGGTCACTGACGGCCCGCAGCCGGGGCGGAAGTTTCACCCCCCGAGGTTAGGGCGGCGGTGGAGGGTCGGGGAACCCCTGTTCCTGCTGTTCGGGCCGATCTGACGGCCGCATATCCGTCGACCGGGCGGGAAAGCGCGGGGCGTCCGACAGCCCAAACCGGAGCAGGAGTAAAACATGCCTTTCATTACCGTGGGGACGGAAAACTCCGCGCCCATCGACCTGTACTACGAGGACCACGGTTCCGGTAAGCCGGTGGTGCTCATCCACGGCTTCCCGTTCAACGGTGCGACCTGGGAGAAGGAGACCACCGCGCTGCTCAACGCCGGATACCGGACGATCACCATTGATCGGCGCGGTTACGGTAACTCCGCCCAGCCGGCGTTCGGGTACGACTACAACACGTTCGCGGCGGACCTGGACGTGTTGATGACCGAGCTGGACCTCAACGAGGCGACCCTGATCGGTCACTCGATGGGCACCGGCGAGGTGGTCCGCTACCTGGGTAACTATGGCTCGCAGCGGGTGAGCCGGGCCGTGCTGCTCAGCCCACTGCAACCGATGCTGGCCAAGGCGAGCGACAACCCGGAGGGCGTCGACCGGAGCCTGTTCAAGGGCTTCCAGGACGCCATCATCAAGGACCGCTTCGCCTACCTGACGTCCTTCTGCGACGCGTTCTTCAACCCGGACCAGAACATGGGTAAGCGGGTCAGCGAGGAGGCGTACCGGGCGCACTGGCAGATTGGTGCGATGGCTTCCGGTAAGGCCACCCACGACAGCGTGGATGCCTGGCAGGAGGACTTCCGCCCGGATCTGCCGAAGATCAACATTCCGGTGTTGATCGTCCAGGGTGACCAGGACCGGGTGCTTCCCTACCCGGTGACCGGTCAGCGGCTCGGGCCGATGATGCCGACCGCCCAGCTCGTCACGCTCAAGGGCGCGCCGCACGGCATCCCGTGGACCCACGCCGACGAGGTCAACAAGGCGATCATGGACTTCATGAAGCAGCCGGCCAAGGCTCGCGCCTGACCCGTACCGGTAGCCGATCGGACGCCAGCGCCAACACGGCGCTGCGACACCCGGCCCACGGTTTCGCACCCGGGGCCGGGTGTCGTCCGCGTTCAGGCCCGGCGGGCCACCACCGCGCCGTTGGCGCCCGGTGCGTCGAACGGCACCGTACGCACGTCGACGAAGCCGGCGTCGGTGAGCCAGGCAGCATACTCGGCGCCCGAGTAGTTCCGGCCACCCTCGGTCTCGACGAGCATGTTCAGCCCCATCAGGGCCGCTTCCGGCGGCCCGGTGCGCTCATCGTTGAGCAGCAGTTCGCAGACCACGATCGCTCCACCGGGCGGCAACGCCGCGTGGCAGCGGGCCAGCAACGCCCGGTTGGTCGGCTCGTCCCAGTCGTGCAGGATCATGCTGAGCAGGATGACGTCGTGCCCGTCGGGTAGCGCCGGGTCGGCGAGGAAGTCACCGCCCACCGCGTCGATCCGCCCGGTCAGGCCGGCCTCCGCTATCCGCTCCCGGGCCCGCACGCAGACGTGCGGCAGATCCAGGACGGTGGCGCGCAGCTCGGGCAGGCGGCGGCAGAACTCGATCGGGAACGCGCCGGCACCGCCGCCCACGTCGAGCAGTCGGCGGTGCGCCGAGAAGTCGTACGCGTCGGCCAGCGCGCTGGCGGTGAAGCTGGACGTGGAGAACATGGCGTCCCAGAACTGCGCCAGCATCTCCGGATCGGCGGTGTCGAACATCGACTGTTGGGCCTCCGGGTCCCAGGTCAACGGCCGATCCGTGCGCAGGGCCTCGCCGATGCGGTGCCAGGGCAGGTAGGTGCGCAGGTCCGAGTAACGAACCTGCGCTCCGAAGTAGTACGGGCGCCCCTCGACCAGGAACTGCTCGGCCAACTCCGAGTTGCGGTAACCGTCACCGGCCTTCTCCAACAGGCCGAGCGAAGCACTGGCGGCCAGCAACAGGTCCGCGGGCCGGTCGGGCAGCCCGAACTCGGCGCCGGCCTGCTCGACGGTCATCGTCCGCCCGCCGGCCAACCGGGTGAACAGACCGAGCTCGACGCCGGCCGCGAGGGTCTTGAACCCCCACACACCGGCCACCAGGCGCATGAGGGGAGTGGGAGTGATCATCCCGACATCAGATCACGATTCGCCGCCGTCCACGATGGTCGATCATGCCCGGATCAGCGTCACCAACCCCGCGGCCACCAGCACCCCGGCCCAGAGCCGGTCCACGTTGAACCAGGCCCGACGCAGCACACCCACCCCGAGCACCTGGTAGACCAGCAGGGCCACGGCCAGGGCGACGCCGAGCATGGCCACGGTGTGCACCCCGGCCGCCGCGAGGCCGGACAGCGCACCGACCGGCGCGGCGGCCAGGTGCCCGGAGTGACCCCCGGGCACCGGCTCGGCCACCAGCACCGGCACCAGCATGAGCCCTGCCCCGTGCGCCGACGACATGAGGAACGACCAGGCGGCGAGCTGTGCTGCCGACAGCCGCATCCCCGCCCAGCGGAAGTGCCGCTCGGAGAGCAGCCGCCACAGCCCGAAGGC
>NZ_JBEYSL010000469.1:0-5292 GCF_040642735.1 Micromonospora sp. NPDC047753
CTTCTTCGCCCAGCAGCTCGACGCGAACGGGGCGGCGAGCATGGACGCGTGGGACGGCTACCGGGCCTCCCGCAGCCGCATCCAGGGCGGGTGGGCCTGCGCGGCGGCGTCCAGCACCCGTCCCAGCCGGACCCGCGCCGGGGTGACCGCCGCGGCGGCCAGCGCCAACGCGGCCACCCCCAGCAGTGGATACGAGGCAGCCCGCAGGGGCAGTCCACCGGCGAGGGGCGCGGTCGCCGCCAACGCGGACGCCGCGCCCACGGCGGCGAGACAGCCGGCGACCCGTACCTCGAACCGGCGCGCGTCGGCGGCGACCGCGACCGCCGCCACCAGCAGCGCCCCCTCGGCGGCAAGCGTCCCGGCCCGGGTGGCCAGCAGGCCGAGCACACCGGAGGCCACCAGCACCACGCCCACTGGCACGGCGACCGGTGTGAGCGCCGGGCGGGCGGCGGCCAGCGCGGTGAACAGCAGCACCGCCAGGCCGGCGAGCAGAACGGCCGCCGGCAGCACCGGCCACGGCGCGCCGATCGCGATGAGCAGGACCGGCAGCGCCGCCGCGACGAATGGCAGCGCGGCCGGCACCGGCAGGCCGACCCGCCGACCGGCCAGCGCACCGGCCACCGCCAGCACGACCAGCGCGAACCCGACCGGGAGCACCGTCGGGTCGGCGACGACGGTGGGCGCCCCCGACCACACCCGGTTCCAGCCGCCGTGGGGCGACCCGAGCGCGGTCAGCACTGTCGGCAGGGCCGCCAGGACGGCGACCACCGCCAGCGTTCCGCCGGCCGCCAGCAACAACGCCGACCGGGCCGAGCCGCGCCCGTCAACCGCCGGCCGCTCCCCGAGGGCCGCCTGGCCGGAGGCGCTCGCCGACGGCAGCCAGCCGGCGACGAACGCGACACCCAACGCGGCCAGCGCCGCGTACGGCGCGAGCGGTTCGTCACCCGCCGCGACCAGCGGCGCGAGGCCGGGCACGGTCACCGCGGCGACGCCGCCGGTCACCGCGTACCCGATCAGCTCCACCCGGTGGCGACGGACCGCGAGCGCCGCGACCAGCGACAACCCGGCGGCGGCCAGGGCGAGCCGGGCCTGCCACCAGGGCGGCCCGCCCACGGCGAACGTCGCCACCGCCGCGATCGGTGGCAGCGCGAGCTGCCCGACCAGCAGACCCGCGCCGGCCACCTCCCGGTACGCGCCGGGCCCCTGTCGGACGGCCAGCGCCAGCCCGACCACGGCGAGCACGCCGAGCGCCACCAGGGCACCGGCCGGGGCGGCCAGGGCGACCAGCAGCCCGTGCCCGAGCAGGACGGCACCGCCGAGCGCCCGCGAGCGCAGGGCGACCGGCGCGGTGGTCGGACGGGCCAGTACGGCGAACAGCAACGCGACCCCGCCGACCAGGTCGATGGCCACCACCTGAGGCCAGGAGGCCGTCCAGCCGGCGGGTACGGCGAACAGCACCGCCACCGCGCCGGTCGTGGCGAACACCGCCCGCGTGCTGGCCGGGAGCAGCAGCGCCGTGGCACCGATCGTCAGTGCCACCGCCGGTGCCAGCTGCCAACCCCAGCTCAGGTCCGGCCCCGTCCCAGCCCCGCCCCAGGCCGGAAACGACCGGCTGACGGCGGCGACCGCCAGCCCGACGGTGATCAACACGGTGACCTGCGCCGTGCCGGCCGCGACGAACAGCGCGCCGGCCCGCGGGCCGGTCCGCCAACCGCCGCCACCGTCCACCGCCGCCGGCAGGAACCGCACGGCGGCGGCCATCCCCAGCGCCACAGTCGCCGCCGCGAGCAGCAGCACTGACGGCCGCAGCTCCGCCACCGGACGCAGCAGGGCGGCGGCGAGCACCGGCACCAGCAGCCCTGCCGCCACCGCCCGCAGCGCCCGCCCCCCGACGAGCCAGGCCGCGCCGAACCCGGTCAGCGCGACCAGCAACAGCGGTACCCCGGCCAGCAGTGGCGAGCCCCCCGCCCGCCCACCGACCAGCGGCACCACCGCGCACGCCGAAGCGCCCACCAACGCGGCGACGTGACCGGCGCCGGCCAACACCCGGCCGACGAGCTGCGCCGCCCCTCCCCGGCCACGCAGCGCGGCCAGCACGGCCAGGTTCAGCGACGCCACCCCGAGCAGGACCAACGCCCACCCCGCCGCACCCAGCCCGGCCTCGGCGGCGAGCAGCGGCAACGCCGGCTGGGCGGCCACCAGGGCGGCGAACCAGGGCCCCGTCAACCCGCTCCACCGGCCGTACGCCACGGCGACCGCCGCGCTGGCCCCCCCGACCAGCGCGGCGTACCGGCTGCCCGGCCAGCCGGTCACGCCGGCCAGGTCCACCGACCAGGCCGCGTAACCGTCCAGCACCACCAGCAGCAACCCCACCGCGGCGAACGTCTCCGCCGTGCCGCGCAGCCCTCGGCGGACCGCCAGCAGCGGTACGCCCAGCGCGAGCGCGGTGAACGCCGCCAGAATCAACGCCCGGCCGGTGACCCCCACCGCCGCCCAGGCGACCGCGGTGAACACCACCGCCGCGGTGCCCAGCAGGAGTCCACCGAGGACGAAGAGCAGACCCTGGACCGTCCGGGTCGAGGTTTCCGCCGCACCCGGCCGCGAACCCGTCGCGACGCCGGGGCCGGGGCCGATGAACGGCGCCGGTCCGGCGGCAGGCACCGGGCGCGCCACGACCGAGGCCGCCAGCCCGGCGCGGACGACCGCGGCCAGTTCGGCTCGTCGCCCGGACACTGTCGACAGCCGTCCGGCCAGCTCGGTGTACGTGCGACGAGCCCGCTCCACCTGCGGCTCAAGCTCGGCGACCTCCCGGCTCAGCCGAACCACCTCGGCGGCGATCGGGTCGGGTGCGCGCCGGCAGCCGGAGCATCCGGCGCTCAGATCGGCCGGTGCGCCGCAGGCGGGGCAGGGGTAACGGGTGTCGTCCACCGGGTCATCATCGACAACGGACCGGGGCGGGACCCAGAGTGCGCGTACTCAGGATCGGGTGTGCTCGTACACCCAGGTGGCGTAGTCGGGGTTCCCGCTCTCCACCCTGGACACCAGGATCTCCGGCACCTCGTACGGGTGGCTGACCCGGATCTGATCCAGCAACGCGGTGAGCCGATCCGGTGCGGTCTTGAACTGCACCGACCACTCGGTGCTCGTCTCCATCCCGGACCGCCACCAGTAGGTGCTGTCCACCTGACCACCCACCTGGGCGCAGGCGGCGAGCCTGCCGGCGACGGCCGCAGCCGCCAGCACGTCGGCGACCGAACGCGCGTCCACCACCGTTGTCACCACGCAGATCTCGTCCACGCCCGCACCCTACGCGGACATTTACCGATTAGCGGCGATCCAGGCATCAATCTGCGCCCACCAGTCGAAGAGCCAGTCGATGCGTTGCTGCCGTCCGGTCGGTACGTCCTCCGGCGGCACGGACCAGAACCGCATGACGATCCGCTTGTCCATCGGCAGTTCCCGCCACACGTCGGCGACGGTGAGCATCCGGTCCAGACCGGTGTGGGCGACGAAGATGACCCCGGCGTCGGGTGCGGCGTCCAGCGCGGCGAGCATCCCACCGGGCTGCGGGGCGAGCACGTGGCGCATCCGCTCGGCGCGCAGGGCCATCCGTTCCAGGCCGAGGGAGCGCAACCGGGCGATGGCGCGCAGCCGTCGCCGGGGGGTGAAGTTGCCGCCCTCGGGGAAGATCACGAACGCGTCGTTGTCGTCCAGGCCGGTGGCGAGGTGCCCGACCTGGCGTACCGTCTCCTCGCCGCGCTCCGGAGTCGGCGCGATGAACCGGTTGGGCAGCCGGTTGAGCAGCACGTCGATCGCCGGATCCCACTGGAGGCTGTCCTTGAGGACGATCCGAGGCTCCCGGTGGAACCAGTTGACCAGCCCGTGGATCAGGATGAACGAGTCGCCCGGCCCGGCGTGCCGACAGAGCACCAGCTCGGGCCGGCCGGGCAGCGCAGTGTCCGGGTCGGTGCCCACCACGTCGATGCTCAACCGCAGTGTCCAACGCGCCTGCCAGAACAGCACCCGCAGGAACCAGCCGGCCAACACGTAGTGCGCGCGCTGGAAGGCCGGCGACCGGGTCCGCCAGCCGAAACCGGAGACGACCCAGAGCACGAAGAGCGCGAGCAGCGCGGCAGCATCCCAGACCAGGTAGAAGCAGCCGATCCAGAGCAGTCGCAGTGGACGCAACCGGCCCGGGACCAGCGGCGACGCGGCTGCGGCCAGCAGCGCCCAGATCGGCAACGTGGTGACCACGAGGAAGGCGAGCAGGACGACGGCGGGCGCGAACAGCAACCGACGCAGCCACCGTGGAGGTAACGGCATCAACGCTCCTGGTGGGCGGCGAGGTAGCGCCGGGAGGCCGTGTACGCGCGACTGATCCGCCGTCCCACCGCCGCCATGTCCCGGTACGCCCACGGCGTGTCGTCGCGGGGGTTGAGCCCGCCGGTCGGCAGGACGTGCACCTCCACCCCCTCCGGCAGAGCCGCCAACTCCCGGAAGAAGCGGTGCCGGCGGGATATCTCGAATGCGACCTGCGCGATCTCCCACGGCCGACGGGGTGGAGTCAGCTCCCGTTCGATCCGACCGACCTGGAGGACGTAGATCCGGCGGGCGCCGACGGCCACCGCCTCGCCGATGGGGATGGAGTTGACAATCCCGCCGTCCACGTAGTGCGCGCCGTCGATCTCCATCGGCGGAAGCAGGCCCGGCACCGAGGCCGACGCCATCACCGCCGGCACCACCGGACCACTGTCGAACCAGTGCTCGGCGGCCCGCTCGATGTGGGCGGCGCAGCACCGGAACGGCACCCGCAGATCGGCGAAGGTGGTGTCCACCCCCAGCTCGGTCTCCAACAGGCGGCGCAGCGGCCGGGGCGAGTGCAGGTGGGTGCGGGCGGCGAAACGGCGCAGCTGCCGGGCGACCGAGTCGCCGTACACCTCGCTCGCCTCGGGTGAGGCCCAGAGCCGGACCAGCCGGTCGGTCACCGCCTCGGACGGGTCCGCGGCGACCAGCGCGCCGTTGACCGCGCCGATCGAGGTGCCGAGGACCATGTCGGGTTGGATGCCGGCCCGGAACAGGGCACGCAACATGCCGACCTCGACCGCGCCGAGCACTCCCCCGCCGCCGAGCACGAACGCCACCGGTCCCCCCGCCATGTCGTCCATCCTGGCACGGGCCCGCCGCCGACCGGTGGGCCGCCGTCGGCCGGCGGTCGGCGCACGGCAGGCACCGTCCGTCGACGGCCGGCGGCGACGGCGTTGACAGGCAGGACACATTCGCGCAACCTGATAC
>NZ_JBEYSL010000470.1:0-5288 GCF_040642735.1 Micromonospora sp. NPDC047753
ATCAAGAGGTTTGCGTCAGGAGTCGCGC
The DNA here is from genome assembly GCF_040642735.1 of Micromonospora sp. NPDC047753. NCBI lineage: Bacteria > Bacillati > Actinomycetota > Actinomycetes > Micromonosporales > Micromonosporaceae > Micromonospora > Micromonospora sp. NPDC047753. Next base: position 29 of record NZ_JBEYSL010000470.1, read on the forward strand.
TCCGGGTGACGCAAACCTCTTGATCGACGGCGCTTTCAGCGGGTTAGGGGAGGAGGTCTCCCAGGGCGGTGGCCTCCAGGTCGTCGCGGATCACTGCGGCGTCGCCCTCGATGACCAGGGTGAGAGCTTCCGGGTGCAGGTGGGTGGCCGCCGCCGCGGAGACCTGGTCCACGTCGGCGGAGAGCAGCGACTCGCGCAACCGCGCGTGGTAGTCGTCCGGCAGGTCGTGCACCACCAGGGTGGTCAGCGCGGAGGCGATGGCTCGAGGGCTCTGCAACTCGACCGAGAGCTGCCCGGCACGCCAGGAGCGGGCCACCTCCAGCTCCTCCTCGGTCACCCCGGTGGCCTGGGTACGGGTGATCTCGCCGACCGCCTCGACCAGGGCCGGCGCGGTGACCGCCGTCTGCACGCCGGAACTGACCGCGAACCGACCGAACCGCCGCGACGCGGCGAAGTCGCCCCGGATGCCGTAGGTGTAGCCGTGCACCTCCCGCAGCAGGTGGTTGAGTCGGGAGGTGAACGCCCCGCCGAGCACGGTGCCGGCGAGCGTCATCGGCACGTAGTCGGGGTGCGCCCGGTGCGGTGACGGGTGGCCCAGCCGCAGCGTGGACTGCACCGAGCCGGGCCGGTCCACCAGGATGATCCGGCGACCGCTGTGCAGCGGCACCTCGATGGGACCGCCGCGCTCGGCGGGACCACCACCGGTGCCGGCGAACGCCGCGGCGGCCAGCGCGTCCAGGTCGATCCGGTCCAGGTCACCGGCGACGATCAGGGTGCCGGGGCGCAGGAACCACTCCGAGTGGAAGACCGTGACGTCCTCCACGTCCAACCCGGCAACCGACTCCGGGTCGCCGTGCATCGGCCGTCCCCAGCGGTTCTGGGCGCCGAACAGGTCGGCGCGCAGCGCGGCGTCGGCGCGCGGGCCGGGGTTGGCCCAGTCCATCCGGAGCGCTGTCGCCTCGTCGTCACGGACCCGGCGTACGTCGGCGGGGTCGAGCTTCGGCGTCCGGACCGCCTCGGCGAGCAGTTCCACGGCGGCGCTCAGCCGGTCCACCGGGATCACCACGCTGGCCTGGAACGAGTCCCAGTCCAGACCGGTCGAGAGAGCGGTGCCGAGCCCTTCGACGGCGAGCGCGTACGCGGCGGCGTCCCGCTGCGCGGTGCCCTCCTCCAACGCCTTGGCCAGCACGCCGGACAGACCCTCCTTGCCGACCGGCTCCTGGCCCGCGCCCACGTCGAGCAGCAGCAGGGCCACGGCGAGGTTCTGCCCCGGCAGGTGCGCGGCGACGACCTGACCACCGGCCGCGGCGCGGCGGACCACCGGCGGGAACCGGTACGGGCGGGCCGCGCCCGGGCCGGGACGGTCGGCGATCAGCGTCATGAGGTCTCCTCGGGCAGGTAGGTCAGGGTCACCCGGTCGGTGGCGAGCACGTCGGCGGCGGCCTCGGCGATCTGCTCGGCGGTGACAGCGAGCAGGGCCGGCAACTGCTCGGCGATGCGGGCCGGGTCACCGAACTGCGTGGTGTACCGGCCGAGCAGGTCCGCGCGGCCGTCGACGGTGGACAGCTGACGCCACCACCCGGTGCTGAGCAACGCCTTGGCGCGATCCAGCTCGGCGGCGGTGACCGGCACTGTGGCCAACTCGTCGACGACCTCGGCCAGCCCTTCGGCGAGCCGCTCGGCGCTCACTCCGGGGCGGGCGGTGGCGGTGGCGATCAGCGGTGCCGGGGCGTGGGCGAGGTCCACCCCGTACGCCCCGACCAGGTCCGGTTGCGCGATCCGCTCGCCGTCGGCGAGGCGCTGGTAGAGCCGGCTGCCCCGGCCGCTGCCCAGGATGGTGGCGAGCACGGTGATCACGTTGTATCCGGGGGTGCCGAACGGGTAGCTGCGGTGGGCGATGTAGACCCGGGGCGCCGGCACGTCGGCGCTCACCGACTCGACGGCCGTCTGCCCGGTGGCGGGGACGGTGCGGCCGTCCGGCGCCGGCGGGATGTCGTCGCGGGCGGGCAGCGCGCCGAAGTACTTGTCGGCGAGCGCGAACACGTCGGAGGCGGTGGCGTCGCCGACCACTGTGAGCACCGCGTTGTTCGGCGCGTAGTAGGTCTGGTGGAACGCCTGGAAGGTGGCCAGGTCGGCGGCGTTCAGGTCGGCCATCGAGCCGATCGTCGCGTGGTGGTACGGGTGCCCCGGCGGGTAGAGCAGCGGCAGCAACCGCAGCCAGGCGTCGCCGTACGGCACGTTCTCGTAGCGCTGCCGGCGCTCGTTCTTCACCACGTCCCGCTGGTTGTCCAGCGTCTCCTGGGTGAGGGCGGGGACCAGGCCGCCCATCCGGTCGGCCTCCAACCAGAGCGCCAGCTCCAGGTGCTCGGCCGGGACCGTCTCGAAGTAGTTGGTCCGGTCCGGGTTGGTGGTGGCGTTGAGCGAGCCGCCGGAGCCCTGAATCAGCTTCATGTGCTCGGTTTTCGCCACGTTCACCGAGCCCTCGAACATCAGGTGCTCGAAGAGGTGGGCGAAACCGGTCTGCCCGGCCGGCTCATGTCGGGAGCCGACGTCGTACCAGAGGTTGACGGCCACTGCGGGCGCGGTGCGGTCCTCACTCACCACCACGCGCAGGCCGTTGTCCAGTCGGGACGTCTGAATGGGCCAGGGGTAACCGCTGTCGGGCATGCCCCGACGCTATCCGATCTCGGAGGCGGAAAGGTGACGTGCCGTCGGTCGGCGAGCCGACCCGGGCGGCTTCGGAGCCGCCGCGCGGGGTACCGGAGAGCAATGACCGTCACCCCGCCTCCGTTCCGGTCCGCCAGCCGGGCCGCCACCGCCGTCGAACGCGCCAGCACCGCACTCGGCCGGCTGCGCCGCGGCCGGTTGCTGCATCCGGCCGGTCGCTCGTTCGTCGGCGAGACGGTGATCTGGGGTACGCCCGGACCGCCCACCGGGGTCGCGCTGCTGGACCAGCCCGGCCGGTACCGGACCACCATCCGGCTCTCCAAGGGAACGCCCACGCCCGGCAGTTGGCCCGACGTCCTGGGCCTCGCGCTGCGCCTGCACGGCGACGGCGGCCGGCCGTTCGATCTGCTGGTCAGTTCCAGCGGCGCGGCCCCGGTGCTGCGGAACCTGCCGCTGCCGCGACGCCGCTTCACCGGCACGTACAGCACGATCACGTGCTACCGCGCGGGCCGGCGCCGCCTCTGGCTGGCCGCGCTGGCCGACCCCGACTCGGCCGACCTCGGTCGCAGCCTGGCTGCGGCGTCCGCCGCGACCCGGACGGACACCCCGCGCCTGGTGCTCGCGGTCGCGTCGGCGGTGGGGCCGTGGCGACTGGTCGGGCAGGTCAGCCTCGGCGCCCAGCTCAGCGCCGAGGAGGACGAGGCGCTCGCGTTCGACCCGGTGCGCAACCTGCCACCCGAACTGCGGGTGGCAGGTCCGCTGGCCTGGCTGCGTGACCAGACCTATCGGGGGTCGCGCCGGGCACGCGGGGCGACCGCTCAGTCCGGCGGTTCGACCGCCACCACTGTCTGATCCGAGGTACGACGCTCCAGCACCGTGTCCGGAGCGGCGTTCTGGTCAGCGGTGCGGATGTCCGACTCGGCGAGGATGGCCTCCGCCTGCGCCTCCGGGTCGTCGCTGCCCACCGCCTCCTCCTCGGGCAGGAGGTGGTGCGCGCGGGACTCCACCCGGTCCTGATCGCTCTGCTCGTGTGTCATGGCACCCCTGTTACCCCGACCGCGTCCCCGGCACGCGATCTTCACCCCGCATCTTGGGACGACAGCACGGGGGAAGGCGTCCGGTCGGGTACGCTGGCCCGGTGACGCGTTCCTATCGATGGTTTAGGCAGCCGGCTCGCACGCCGGTGACTTCACCATGAACTGATGTCACCACGGACCGAGCCGGCTGGGCAGGAGCTGTCGTTCCTGCCCTTTTGCGTACGAGCAGCCGGCTCGTCCCGGGCACCGGCCCCGGGCACGGTCGGCGAAAGGATGCCCACCGTGACGACCCCGGAGACCGATCGGGTCAGCGATCAGCGGATCGACCGTGTCGTGCCGCTGACCACGCCCGCCCTGCTGCACCACGAGTTGCCCCTGGACGCCCCGCTCGCGGCGGCCGTCTTGACCGGCCGCCGCGCGGTCGGTCGCGTGCTGGACCGCGAGGACGACCGCCTGCTGGTGGTGGTCGGTCCCTGCTCGGTGCACGACCCGGCCGCCGCCCTGGACTACGCGCAGCGTCTGCGGACGGCAGCTGACCGGCTCGCCGACGACCTGCTGATCGTCATGCGGGTCTACTTCGAGAAGCCGCGCTCCACCGTCGGCTGGAAGGGCCTGATCAACGATCCCGGCCTGGACGGCAGCGGGGACGTCAACACCGGTCTGCGGCTGGCCCGGGCGCTGCTGCTCGACGTACTCCGCCTCGGCCTTCCGGTGGGTTGCGAGTTCCTGGACCCGATCACCCCGCAGTACATCGCGGACACGGTGGGCTGGGGCGCGATCGGTGCCCGCACGGTGGAGAGCCAGGTGCACCGCCAGCTCGCCTCCGGCCTGTCCATGCCGATCGGCATGAAGAACCGCCCGGACGGCAGCATCGGCACGGCCGTGGACGCGATCCGCGCCGCCGGGGTGCCACACGTCTTCCCCGGCATCGACTTCTCCGGCACCCCGGCGATCATGCACACCCGGGGCAACACGGACGGGCACCTCGTGTTGCGCGGTGGGGGCGGCCGACCCAACTACGACGCCGAGTCGGTCGCCGGGGCACTCGACCTGCTCCGCGCCGCCGACCTGCCGGAGCGGCTGGTGATCGACGCGAGTCACGCCAACAGCGGCAAGGACCACCGTAATCAGCCGCTGGTGGCCGCGGACGTGGCCGCCCAACTGGCCGCCGGTCAGCGCGGGATCACCGGCGTGATGCTGGAGTCGTTCCTGCTGCCCGGCCGGCAGGAGCTCGACCCGACCCGGACGCTGGAGTACGGGCGGTCGGTCACCGACGCCTGCCTGGGTTGGGACGACACCGCCGAGGTGCTCGACCACCTCGCCTCGGCCGTGCGGGCCCGCCGGGCCACCCTGCCCACGACGGTGTGACCGCCGACACCACGACCGGCGGAACACGAACGGGGGTCGGCTCGTTGACTGGGGTGTCGGTGTGTCCAGTGTCCCCGGGCCTCACCTAAATAGCCTTCGCGGAATACCGTCCGGCTGGAGCCGCGTAGTGCCACTCGCCGAGAGGCGACCTGCACACCGACACCAGCGCCGCCCCCGGCCCACAAGGC
>NZ_JBEYSL010000471.1:0-5250 GCF_040642735.1 Micromonospora sp. NPDC047753
CAGAAGAGCGAGACGAGGAAGGCCACCCCGATGGCGACGATGACCGCCCTCATCGGGTCGGCTCCCCACCGGCGTCGGCGCGCAGTGCGTCGGCCACCTCCCAGGTCCGGTACCGGGAGCCCTTGACCAGGACGACGTCACCCGGTCGTAGCTCGCTGCGCAGCACCTCGACGGCCGCCGCCTGATCGGTGAGCAGCACCGACTCTCCTCCCCAGTTTGCTACCGCTGTCGCGCCTTCGTGGATCGGCGCGGCCGGCTCACCCACCACGAGCAGCCGGTCGACACCCAGCTCGGCCGCGAGTTGGCCGACCTCGGCGTGGCCGTCGTACTCGAACGGGCCCAGCTCGGCCATGTAACCAAGCACCGCGACGGTACGCCGCCCCTGGCCCATGCTCGCCAGCGCCCGCACCGCGACCGCCATCGAGGCCGGGTTCGCGTTGTACGAGTCGTCGATCACGGTCACCCCGTCGGGGCGGTCGAAGACGTCCATCCGTCGGGTCGAGACCAGCCCCAGCTCGCCGAGGGCCGTGGCCAGCTCGGCCAGCGGCATGCCCAGCTCCCGGGCGACCGCCGCCGCCGCGAGCGTGTTCCAGACCTGGTGGCGGCCGGCCAGTCGGAGCCGCACCGAGGCGCGTCCCTCCGGGGTGACCAGGGTGTACGACGGGTGTCCCCGCTCGTCGAGCGTGACGTCCTCGGCGCGCACGTCGGCGTCGGGCGCCTCGCCGTAGCGGACCACCCGGGCCTGCGTGCGGCCCGCCATCGCGTCCACCAGTGGGTCGTCGGCGTTCAGCACGGCCAGCCCGTCCGGCGGCAGCGCCTCGACCAGCTCACCCTTGGCCACGGCGATGGCGTCCTGCGAGCCGAACTCGCCGATGTGCGACGTGCCGACGTTGAGCACCACGGAGATCCGGGGCGGCACCAGCTCGCACAGGTAACGGACGTGCCCGATCCCGCGCGCGCCCTTCTCCATCACCAGGTAACGGGTGTCCGGGTCGGCCCGCAGGGCGGTGTACGGGTGCCCCAGCTCGTTGTTGAACGAGCCGGGTGGCGCCACAGTGGCCCCGAGCCGGGAGGTGAGCTGCCCGATCAGGTCCTTCGTGGTGGTCTTGCCGGACGAGCCGGTCACGCCGATCACGGTCAGCCCGGTCAGCCGGTCCACCGCCGCGCGGGCCAGTCGGCCCATCGCGGTCAGGGCGTCGTCGACGAGCACCATCGGCACCCCGGGCACCTCTCGGCTGCCGAGCACCGCCACCGCGCCGGCCTGGATCGCCGTCGCCGCGTAGTCGTGCCCGTCGACCTTCTCCCCCGGAAAGGCCACGAAGAGCGAGCCGGGCCCCACCTTGCGCGAGTCGAACTCCACCGAACCGGTCACTGTGGCGGCCGGGTCGGCGGCCACCAGCCGCCCGTCGACCGCCGCGGCCACCTCGGCCAGGCTCAGCGTGATCACCGCTGACCCGCCAGGTCCCCGAAGCGGGCCCGCAGCGCCTCGGCCAACTCGATGCTGTCGTCGAACGGAAGCACCTGACCCGCCACCTCCTGGCCGCGCTCGTGGCCCTTGCCGAGCAGCGCGATCACGTCGCCCGGCTCCGCCAGTCGCACCGCCTCGTCGATCGCGGCGCGGCGGCCCGCCACCTCGATGATCCGGGCGGCCGTGCCGGCCCGGTACGCCCCGGCCAGCACCTCGGCGCGAATCTCCCCCGGGTCCTCGGTGCGCGGGTTGTCGTCGGTCACCAGCACCACGTCGGCTCCCTCCGCCGCGGCGGCGCCCATCACCGGCCGCTTGCCCCGGTCCCGGTCCCCACCGGCGCCGATCACACAGATCAGTCGGCCGGCGCTCAACTCACGCAGCGCGGCAAGCGCTGCCACTATCGCGTCCGACTTGTGGGCGTAGTCGACCACCCCGCGCACCGGCGCGGCGACGTCGACCAGCTCCAGCCGGCCCGGGACGCCCCCGCAGGCAGCCACACCGGTCGCGGCGGTCACCGGGTCCACCCCGGCACCGACGAGTGCGGCGATGGCCAGCAGCGCGTTGGCCACATTGTGCCGGCCGGGCAGCGCGACGCCGGCGGACACTGCCACGCCGTCCGGGCCGTGCGCGGTGAACCGCTGCGCGTAGCCCTCGCCGCCCACACCATCGGCCCACCAGGTAGCGCCCTGGTCACCGCCCGCCGAGTAGGTGATGGTGGTCGGCTTGAGCAGCGGCTTCAACGCCGGGTCGTCGTGGTTGAGCACCTCGACCGCGCAGCGCCCGTCGAAGAGCTGGGCCTTCGCGGCGAAGTAGTCGTCGCTGTCGGCGTGGAAGTCCAGGTGGTCGGAGCCGAAGTTGGTGTAACCACCGACGGCGAACCGGACCCCGCCCACCCGGCCCATGGCCAGCGCGTGGCTGGAGACCTCCATGACCACGGCGGTGACCCCACGCTCGCGGGCGGTGGCGAGCATGGCGTGCAGGTCGGTCGCCTCGGGGGTGGTGCGCACACTGTCGATCACCAGATCACCGAGGCGGGTCTCCACAGTCCCGACCAGCCCGGTGGTGTGCCCGGCGGCCCGCAGCCCCGACTCGATCAGGTACGCGGTGGACGTCTTGCCCGCGGTGCCGGTCACCCCGATCACTGTGAGGTCGGCGGTCGGGTCGCCGTACACGGCCGAGGCCAGCTCGCCGAGCACGGCGCGCGGGTCGGACACCACCAGGGCGGGCAGGCCGGTTCCCGCCGCCAACTCCGCACCGGCCGGGTCGGTCAGCAGCGCCACGGCACCCGCCTCGACGGCACCGGCGGCGAACTCCGCCCCGTGCCGACGGGCACCGGGGAGCGCCGCGTACAGGTCGCCGGGGCGAACCTCCTGGCTGGCGTGGGTGACCCCGGAGACGACCACCGCGGCGGCGTCCGCCGGAAGGTCGACGGCGAGCCGGACGGCGAGATCACCGAGCCGGACTCCGGTCACGGTACGTGGACGTGGATTGCCGGGCACGGCGTCAGACCCTACCCGGTCGTCCGGTTCCGGCCGCACAGCCGCCCCGGTGGTTCGTCGGCACTCACCGATGATGTCCCGCCATCGCTGCTCAGCGCGGATAGACCACGAACTTGGGCGCGGATCCGCCGGTCGAGGGTGGCACGCGGTAGTGACGCAGAGTGAACTGCATCATGTCGCGGAACGCTGGATTGGCGATCGCCGCACCCCCGCCGTTGGGCGCGTACACGAAGACCGCGATCACGTAGCGGGGGTTCTCGGCGGGGGCCATGCCGATGAAGGAGGACACCTTGTCGGGCTCGATCTTGCCGTTGACCAGCCGCGATCCGGTGCCGGTCTTGCCGGCGACCCGGTAGCCGGGCACCGCTGCGGTGACTCCGGTGGCGCCGTCGACGGTGGTGACGGCCTCCAGCATGGTGCGCAGGGCCGCCGCGTTCTGCGGGCTGAGCACCGACCGGGTGACCGGGGCCGGCGCGGGGGTGCGCTTGCCGTCCGGGCCGATCACCTCCTTGACCAGGTGCGGCTGCACGTACGTGCCGTTGTTGGCGATGGCGGCGTACGCGGCGGCCATCTGCAACGGCGTGGCGTCGACGCTGTGCCCGATGGGCACCGACCCACGCGACGATCCGCTCCACTCGTCGGCCGGCAGCAGTCGGCCGCTGGCCTCCCCGGGCATCCCCTCGCCGGTGGGCTTGCCCAGCCCGAACCGCTTCTGGTAGTCGATCAACCGGTCCCGGCCGAGCTTCTCCGCGATCGTGATGGTGCCGACGTTCGACGAGTAGGCGAGCATCCCCGGCACGCTCATCCGCTTGCCGTTCGCCGGATGGGTGTCGGAGAACCAGGTGTCGCCCATCTTGATGTTGTTGGCGATCGGCAACGTGGTGTCCGGCGTGATCACACCCTCCTGCAACGCCGCGCCGTAGGTGATGGCCTTGTGCACCGAGCCGGGGTCGACCACGAAGCTGGTCGCGGCGTCCTCCCGGGCGACCGGGTCGCTGGGCGTCGGCTTCGCCGCGTTGTACGTCGGGTTGCTTGCCTGGGCCAGGACCGCGCCGGAGGGAATCTCCATGACCACTGCCGCGCCGGTCCCGCCCGGCGCCTTGGCCATGCCCGCGCTGAGGATCTGCTGGGTTCGGAACTGCAGGTCGCGGTTGAGGGTGAGAGCGAGCGAGCTGCCCGGCTTGGCCTGAGTGGTTCGGCTGTAGCCACCGGGAATCGGCGCGGCGAGGTCGCCGAGGCCGGCCTCGTACACCCGTTTGCCGTCCTGACCGGCGAGCACGTCGTCGTAGCGGGCCTCCAGCCCTTCCAACCCGACCATGTCCTGACTGGTGAAGCCGATCAGGTTGGCCGCCAGGTCACCACCGGGCACCTCACGGCGCTCGTCGCGGTGCACCCCGATGCCGGACAGTTCCAGCGCCTGCACCCGCTTGGCGGTGGAGATCTCCACTCCCCGCGCCAGGTACACGAATCGGGACGGCTTGCCGTCCTCCAGCTTGCGGGGCTTCATCTGCTCGACGAGCTTCGACACCGCGATGCCGAGCAGCGGGGAGAGCGCCTTGGCGACGGCGGCCGAATCCTCCACCTCGGTCGGGTCGGCGTACACGTACCGTGCCTCGACACTGCGGGCCAGCGGCGCGCCGGTGCTGTCGTAGATCGCGCCCCGCGGCGCCGGCAGCTCGACGGTGCGGAGGCGGTCGCTGATGCCGCCCCCGGCGTACGCCGGAGCGTCGACCGTCTGGAGGAAGATCAGCCGGATCCCGATGGTGGCGAAGAGCGTCAGGGCGAGCACTGTGCCCAGCCGCAGCCGCAGCCGCGAGTCGGCCAGCTTCGGCGGGCGTCGTGGCTTGCGCGCCGGCCGCCGGGCCGCCGGTCGGTCGGTGCGCCGCGGCGCGCGTGGCGTGGTCCGGCGACGCGGCGGCGGCTCGTCGCCACCCGGGCCACGGCGGGTACGCGGTACGACGGTGCGCACCACCCCACCGCGCCCGGCGGCCGGAGCGTCGCGCCGACCGGCCCGGGCGGCGGCCCGACCGCCGTCGAGCACCTGCAACGCCGGCCGGAACGGGTCACCGGACCGGGTGCTGCGCGGCGTACGCCGCTGCTCGGCGCCCTGGCCGCGCGCCGGGGTGCCGCGCTCCTCGCGGACCGTGCGACCCCTCGGGGTGTACGCCCGGGCGCCGGAGATGCCCCCGATGCCCGGCTCGCCGGTGCGCGGCTGACCGTCGGGGCCGGTGCGCCGGACCGAGGCGGTGATGGTCTCGTCGTCGAACGGCACGATGGTGCGTA
>NZ_JBEYSL010000472.1:0-5249 GCF_040642735.1 Micromonospora sp. NPDC047753
CCGCGGACCGCCGGTTCCTGGAGGAGGCGTTCAAGGCCGCCGGCGTCCAGTACGACATCCAGAACGCCCAGAACGACAAGACCGCCCCCCGACTCCGCGCCGCCGGCCGCCGCCGGCGCCGACGCCCCGTCCGGGGCGATCGTCGGTGGTTCCGTGGCGGCCACATACGACTCCGACGAGGCCAACGACCGGGACCTGCGGCTCATCCTGCCGATCATCCTGCTTCTGGTCGGTGCCGTGCTCGTGCTGCTGCTGCGCGGTCTGCTCGCGCCACTGCTGCTGGTGCTCACCGTGATCGCCTCGTACTTCGCCAGCCTCGGCGCGGCCTGGCTGCTCTTCGACCACGTGCTGGGCTTCCCGGCGCTGGACAGCGGTGTGCTGCTGCTCGCCTTCGTGTTCCTGGTGGCGCTCGGGGTGGACTACAACATCTTCCTGGTCACCCGGGCCCGGGAGGACGCCCGCAGCGCCGGCACCCGCGACGGGATGCTCTCCGCCCTGCGGGTCACCGGCGGTGTGATCACCAGCGCCGGAGTGCTGCTGGCCGCGGTCTTCGCCGTGCTCGGTGTGCTGCCGCTGATCACCCTGACCCAGATCGGGATCATCGTCTGCATCGGTGTGCTGCTCGACACCCTGCTGGTCCGTACGGTCCTGGTGCCGGCGCTGGCGTTCCTGCTCGGCGACCGCTTCTGGTGGCCCGGCCGCATCACGCCCGACCCGGTGCAGGCCACCCCGCGCTCGCCCGAGCCGGTCGCCGCACACGACTGACCGACCCGTCGGGGCCGCGGCGAATCCGCCACGGCCCCGACGAGGGTCAGTACGCCAGGCAGACGCACTCGTTCATCAGTGCCCGCACGTTGCGCACGTACGACGGGTTGGGGATGGTCAGCGGCTTCCCCTCCTGAGCCACCGCACCGTGCCCGAAGTTGTACGCGGCGATGACGGCGTTGAGCAGGCAGGAATTCAGCTCGCTGGTGCACAGTGCCGGGTCGAGCCGGAAGTCGGACTCGAAGTACATGTCGCCGATGTACTTCGTCGCCCAGGCCAGGTAGGTGGCGCCGAGGGAGGCGTTGTCCTGGTACGCGTCGATCTTGTAGCTCTTCTCGAACCGCTGGTTCATCCACGTCGCGGTGTCCGGCATCACCTGCAACAGCCCGACCCCACCGTCGCAGGCGTAGATGTTGGACTGCCAGCCGCTCTCCTGCCACGCGGTGGCCTTGAGCAGGTTGAGCGGGATCTTGATGTCCGGTGCCGACACCGGCCAGTAGGTGCGGCTGGCCGCGTCGGTCAGCGCCGCCTTCACCTCGGACCGGCTCGCCTGGCTGCCCTTGTAGGTCGGCTTGCAGGAGGTCGGCGCCGGCTTCGGCGGCGCCGGTGGAACCTCGGTCTCGGTGGGCGGCTTCGGCACCGGGCGCGGCTTCGGCGCCGCCCGGGTCGGCTTCTTCGTCGTCTTCGGCTTCGGGGTAGCGCTCCGACTCGGCGCGGAACCCATCGACTCCACGGCGCTCACCGACGGGCTCGGCTCCCCGTCGACCTCGTCGGACGGGGCATCGGTCGGCCCGTCGGTGATGGCGACCGGCGCGGCCACGCCCGATGGGCTCTCCCCCTTGGCGGCGCAGCCGACGAGCGCGCCCGCCAGCAGAAGCCCGGCGAGCACTGCGGCGCCCAGCCGATCGGTGCGTCGAACCATGCCGTTGCCTCCCCCGTGTGATTGTCGCCGCACCCTAACAAGGTTCGACCGGACGGCGTTGCCCCTGCGACGGCCGCCGGGGGGTCTGGTCCACCGGGGGCTGACCATTGCCCACCGCCCGGTCCCGGGTCGCCCAGGCGACCATGAACACCACGGTCCAGAGCACCCCGAGCAGCACCGCCGCGGCCGTCCCGCTCGCCGTTTCCAGTCCGAGATAGAGCCGCGCGCCGCCGATCCCGAGCACCCCCGCCGCGGCGGCGGTCCAGGCAGCCACCGCCACCGGCCAGCGGGCGCTGCGCGACACCAGCCACGCCAGGGTGCAGAAACTCGCCGCGACCACGGCGCTCTGGGTGGAGAGCGCAGCCACCTCACCGCCGCCCGGGGCGGTCCCGTGCGGGCCGGTCAGTTCGGCCACCACGGCCAGCACCACCAGCGGCACGAACGCGCCCGCCGTACCGACCACGCTGAGCAGATCCGCCCGCCAGGGTCGGTTGCGCCACGCCAGCACCGCCGCCACCAGCGCCACCAACAGGATCAGCACCGACCCGCGTACCACCGACACCACGACCAGTGTGGCGTCGGCGGCGTCCGGGGTACGCCGAGCCGCGAACCACGCCGCGACCGCGCCGTCCAGCGCGGCCAGACCACTGTTGCGGACCGCCAGCGCGAGCAGACCGGCGATGGCGAGCCCGGCGGCGAACAGCAGCAGCAACCCGGCGGCCAGATTGAGCAGCAGCGTCCAGGCCGGGCCGATCCGCATGGCCACCAGGAAGAACAGCACCCCGTAGCGGGCGGTGAGCCACCGCACCGGGGGCAGCGCGCCGGCCCGGGACAGCAGCGCACGCGCCGGGTCGGGGTTACGGCCCAGCCACCGACCCACGAGCACCACACCCACCAGGCCGGCCAGCAGCAGGAACGCCACCCCGGTGGCCCGGCCCAGAAGCCGAGAGACGGTGTCGTACGACTCACCGGCGAGGTGACCGAGCAGCACCGAGCCGCCCACCCAGGTCACCACCCCGGCCAGGTTCCAGAGGGCGAACCGCCGGTACGGCATACCGGCCGCACCGGCCAGCCGGGGCACCAGGGTCCGGGCGAAAGCCACCCATCGGGCGGCGAACACCCCCCGCCCACCCAGGCGGGCCAGCATGGCGTCGGCGCGGGCCCACCGCTGCGGCCCGACCCGGTGACCCAGCCCGGCGCGCAGCCGGGAGCCGTACCGCCGTCCGGCCCGAAAGGCCAGCCCATCGCCGAGGACCGCCGCGGCGATCATCGCGAGCAACGCCGGCCCGAGCCGCAAGGTACCGTTGTAGGTGAGGAAGCCGACGAGCAGCAGGGTAGCCTCACCCGGCACGAGCAGGCCGAAGATCACCGCGGTCTCGCCCGCCACGATCAGCGCGGCGACCAGGTAGATCCACAGGGTGGGCAGACCCTGCACCCAGGTCAGCAGGTCGTGCACTCAGGCCCCCAGGACACGGGAGCCAGCATGCCAGCCGGGGGAACCACCGGCACAGCGGTTTCACCATAGATCAGGGGCACCTGGGGGTGACCCCGACGCAGCCTGCGCGAGCGCAGGCGGAAGGATAGAGGGTATGCAGCTTCGCACCGACCTCCGCAACGTCGCCATCATCGCTCACGTCGACCACGGCAAGACCACCCTGGTCGACGCCATGTTGCGGCAGGCCGGCGCGTACGGCGCACGCGGCGAGAACACCGAGCGGGTGATGGACTCCGGTGACCTGGAGCGGGAAAAGGGCATCACGATCCTGGCCAAGAACACCGGTGTGCGGTACCTGCCGGCCGACGGCTCCGACCCGGTCACCATCAACATCATCGACACCCCCGGCCACGCCGACTTCGGTGGCGAGGTGGAGCGCGGCCTGACCATGGTCGACGGTGTGGTGCTGCTCGTCGACGCCAGTGAGGGCCCGCTGCCGCAGACCCGCTTCGTGCTGCGCAAGGCGCTGCGGGCCCGGATGCCGATCATCCTGGTGATCAACAAGGTGGACCGTCCGGACGCCCGGATCAAGGAGGTCGTGGACGACACCTACGAGCTCTTCCTCGACCTGGACGCCGACGAGGAGCAGATCGACTTCCCGATCGTCTACGCCTGCGCCCGCGACGGCATCGCCTCGCTGACCCAGCCCGCCGACGGCTCGGTGCCCGACGACAGCACCTCCCTGGAGCCGCTGTTCCGCACCCTGCTGGACACCATCCCGGCACCGTCGTACGAGGACGGCGCGCCGTTGCAGGCGCACGTCACCAACCTGGACGCCTCGCCGTTCCTCGGCCGGCTCGCGCTGTGCCGGGTCCGCCAGGGCACCATCAACAAGGGTCAGACGGTGGCCTGGTGCCGCACCGACGGCAGCACCCAGCGGGTCCGCATCTCCGAGATGCTGATGACCGAGGGCCTGGAGCGCACGTCGGCCGAGACCGCCGGCCCGGGCGACATCATCGCCGTCGCCGGCATCCCGGAGATCATGATCGGTGAGACCCTCGCCGACGTCGAGAACCCGGTCGCGCTGCCGCTGATCACCGTCGACGAGCCGGCCATCTCGATGACCATCGGCACCAACACCTCGCCGCTGGTCGGCCGGGTCAAGGGCTCCAAGGTCACCGCGCGGATGGTCAAGGACCGGCTCGACAAGGAGCTGATCGGCAACGTGTCCCTGCGGGTCCTGCCCACCGAGCGGCCGGACGCCTGGGAGGTGCAGGGCCGCGGTGAGCTGGCGCTGGCCATCCTGGTCGAGCAGATGCGCCGGGAGAGCTACGAGCTGACCGTCGGCAAGCCGCAGGTGGTCACCCGGGAAATCGACGGCAAGACCTGCGAGCCGGTCGAGCGGCTGACCATCGACGCCCCGGAGGAATACCTGGGCGCGATCACCCAGCTCCTCGCCACCCGCAAGGGCCGGATGGAGCAGCTGGTCAACCACGGCACCGGCTGGATCCGGATGGAGTGGCTGGTGCCGGCGCGCGGCCTGATCGGCTTCCGCACCGAGTTCCTCACCGACACCCGGGGCACCGGCATCCTGCACCACGTCTTCGAGTCCTACGAGCCGTGGTTCGGTGAGCTGCGTACCCGCAACAACGGTTCGCTGGTCGCCGACCGGTCCGGCGCGGTCACCGCCTTCGCGATGATCAACCTTCAGGAGCGCGGCCAGCTCTTCGTCGACCCCACCACCGAGGTGTACGAGGGCATGATCGTCGGGGAGAACTCCCGCTCCGACGACATGGACGTCAACATCACCAAGGAGAAGAAGCTCACCAACATGCGGGCGTCGACCTCCGACGAGACGGAGAAGCTGATCCCGCCGCGCAAGCTCTCCCTGGAGCAGGCCCTGGAGTTCTGCCGCGAGGACGAGTGCGTCGAGGTCACCCCGACCGCCGTACGCATCCGCAAGGTGGTGCTCGACCAGCAGCAGCGGGGCCGCGCCGCCGCCCGCCGCAAGCACGCCGGCTGACCCACCCCAGCCGACGATCTGAGCGTCGACGGGGGACGGACATGATTGACACTGTCATCTTCGATGTGGGTGGGACAATTCTCGACGAGTCCCACGGCCGGGAG
>NZ_JBEYSL010000473.1:0-5245 GCF_040642735.1 Micromonospora sp. NPDC047753
CTCCATGATCGGCAGGGCAGGGCAGGGCAGGGCAGGGCAGGGCAGGGCAGGGCAGGGCAGGGCAGGGCAGGGCAGGGCAGGGCAGGGGCTGAGGGTGGGGGTGGTTAGGCGGAGGCGGGTAGGTCGTCAAGGGGGCGGATCAACGGTGGGCGGGGTGCTGCCCGTACTACGCCCGGCGGGGTTCCGGCGTCCGCGAGTGTCCACTGTGTGGCCGAACTCGCCGGCGTGGGGCGGATCGGCGTTGCGGGCCGTCCGACGTCCCGGGATCGGTCACCGCTCGCGCGGCGCCGAGGTCGGGACGCCGCAGCGGCCGGCGTCGGCGGTACGTCGCCTGCCGAGGCGACGGCTCGGAGCTTGCGTGGGCCCGCCGTGCGGTTGGTGGCGGGACCCGACGCGGCGGGTCGGGTGGCCATCGTCGGGGTGGGGCTGCCTCGCCTCAGCGGGGTCGGGCCGGTGGCACCGCCCGCCCCTGCCGAGGCCAGCGACGCGAAGACGTCGTCGAGGCGGCCGGTCCGATCGCCAACGGTGTCGAGGCGCACGATCTGCGCGCTCCTCGCCGGCGAGCCGTTGGGCACACCAGCGAGCGAGTCGGGCGGGCCGGCGTCCCGGTGCGCCGTGTCGAGGTGCGGCGCGGCGGCGGTCCGGCGTTGGAAGACGGCCCGCAGGGCGCGGGGCAACCGTTCGACGGCGACCTGGCGCAGCGCGGGAGCGGCGAACGCGTACCCGTCGACGTGGTGGGGGAGCAGCAGCCCTGCGGTGACCAGCTCGCGGAGCGCGGGCGCGGACCGGCCGGGTGTCCAGCCGAGTGCCCGGTCCACGGCCGCCCCGGAGATCAGACCACCGAGGGTCCCGGCGGCCATCAGCACCGCCCGCCGCTCACCGTCGAGGTGGTCCAGCTCCGCGCCGACGGCCCGGCGTACGGCCTCGGGCAGCGGGAGGGCCGCCGGATCGGCACCGTCCACCAGCGACGTGACGTATGCCGCCGCGTGCCCGGGGCGGCCGCCCACCAGCGGCAGCAGCCGGTCGACCAGGGCCACCGGCTGTCCGGCCCGGGTGAGCAGGTGGCGCAGCAGCCGTCCGGACTGCACAGTGGCCAGGGGTCCGATCGTCATCTGGCGGGCCGGACCGGGCCGGGTGTCGGTCCACTGCGGCTGGTGCACTGTGAGCAGGGCCAGCGGCAGCCCACGCTCCGTCGCCGCGTCGTAGAGCGCGTGCAGGAAGCGGCTCACCGCGGGCGCGGCCCGGTCCAGGTCGTCGACGGCCACGATCAGCGGTTGGTGGGCGGCCAGCCGCAGCAGGACCTCGCGGCAGATCGCCGCGCCGGTGAGGGCGGTGGCCGAGCCGTCCGGGGTGGTCAGCATCCGCTGGAGCGCCGGAACCGCGGTGGCCACCCGGGTCGGCGGAAAGAGCGGGGTCAGGGCGGCGACGAGCCGGTCGTGGACGGCCGCAGGGCCGTCGCTGTGCCGGATTCCGGCGAGGCCGCGGAGCAGGTGCGCGACCGGCGCCAACACCTGGTCGGGGTACGGCTGGCAGGTCGCCACGCACCAGCGGACCGACTCTCCGTCCACCGTGGTCAGCCCACGGGTCAGCTCGTGCAGCAGCCGGCTGCGGCCACTACCGGTGGGGCCGACCAGTGAGATCCAGTTTGGTGTCCGGTGTCGGATGGCCGAGCCCAGCTGGTCGCGGATGGTGGCCAGCTCGCGGCGTCGACCGATCAACGGGCCGTCGTGCCGGTCGGCGCCGGGGCGAACCGGACCGAGGGCGTGCCAGACCGGCACCGGCGACACCCGGCCGGCGACGGGCGTCGGCGTCAGCTGACGCTGGGTGATCAGGCCGGCGGTGGCGCGGGCGGTGGCCGCGCAGAGTGCGACGGCGCCGGGCGCGGCGTACTCCTGCAGGCGGGCCGCTGTGGTGATCACCGCCCCGCTGGCCAGGCCGTGCCCGCCGGTGACGGCGTCGCCCAGGTCGACCACCACCTCGCCGGTGGCGACACCGACCCGGACGCGCAGCCTGATGCCGTCGACCATGGGCCGTCGGTCCAGCGCGGCCTGGATCTCGAGCCCGGCGCGCACCGCCCGGTACGCGTCGAAGCCGTCGGAGTGCCGGGCGCCGAAGAGCGCCATCACCGCGTCGCCGATGTACTTCTCCACGACCCCGTGCCAGCGGTGCAGCACACCGGCGACGGTGTCGAAGTAGGCCCGCTGCAACGCTCGGACGTCCTCGGGGTCGAGCCGGTCCACCAGGGCCGTGGATCCGACGATGTCCGCGAAGAGGACGGTGACGACGCGCCTCTCCTGGGGTACCGGCCAGAGCGGGGTGACGGTCCGCTGCGTGTCGACGATGATGCTGGTGGTCATGGGTGTCGCACCGGCCTCTCTCCCCGCTGTTGCCTGATCACCTCCGGAGATTGGCATTACTGGGCCGACGGGGGATCTGCCGAACGACGTATGTCGGCCACCTGCAACCTTTAGTCGCAAAGTCGACGCGAGGAGTACCAGAAGCGGTGGGCGGCCGTAGAACGGTGTGGGGCCCTGTGATTAGGCTGCGTGGCATGGCCAGCGATGTGGACACCGCACCGCTCGTGGGCCGGGCCGAGCTGGTGCAGACGGTTCGGTCCGCGTTGCTCGGTGAGGCCGCGCACGGGCAGACCGCAGCGGTCTTCCTGACCGGCGAGAGCGGTGTGGGAAAGACCCGGCTGTTGGGCGAGATCGGTGACCGCCTGCGGGAGCGGGGCGCCGTGGTGCTCACCGGCAGCTGCCTGGACATCGGCGACGCCTCTCCGTTGCACCCGCTGTTGCAGGCGCTGCGCCGGTTCGACGCCGAGGTGTCCACCTCGCCCGCCCGCACCTCGTCGGCGGTGCGGGGGCTGTTGCAGATGTTCGCCGACGAGACCGCCAGCCCGGACGGCGCCGGCGCGTTGCTGGAGCGGGTCTCCCGTGGCCTGCACCTGATCGCCGAGGGTCGCCCGCTGGTGCTGATCCTCGATGACCTCCAGTGGGTCGACCGCAGCACCCGGCAGCTCCTGCTCTACCTGCTCGCCGGCCTGGGTGATCTTCAGCTGTCGGTGCTGGCGGCGGTGCGCGCGGAGTCGTTGCAGGGCGCTCACCCGCTGCGCCGGGTGCTCACCGAGCTGCGTCGGCTCCGCACGGTGCGGGTGCTCGACCTGGCGCCGCTGGGCCGGGCTGACACCGAGACACTCGCCGCCGCGGTGGTCGGCCGGACGCTGAATGCCGACGCGGCCGAGCAGGTGTGGCAGCGCAGCGGCGGCAACCCGTTCGTCATCGAGGAACTGGCCCGGGATCTGCGCGACGGCCGCGACGGGCTGTCCGAGACGCTGCGGGAGATCTTCCTCGATCGGGTCGACGCGCTGCCCCAGCACGCGCACGCCGTGGTGCACGCGGTGGCCGCCGGGGTCGAACCGGTGCAGCACTGGCTGCTGGCCGAGGTGCTGCGGATGCCGGAGGACGAGCTGATCGCCGCGGCCCGGGCCGCGGTGGCGCACCGGCTGCTGGTCGGCGCCGACGAGGGCTACCGGCTGCGGCACCGCCTCGTGGCCGAGGTGCTGGCGCACGAGCTGCTGCCGGCCGAACGCTCCGGGCTGCACCGCCGCTACGCCGAGGCGCTGACCACCGCGCCGGGTGAGTTGCACCAGGCCCGGCTGGCGCACCACTGGCGGCTGGCCGGCGAGCCGGCGCGCGCCCTGCCGGCGGCGGTGGCTGCCGCTCAGGAGGCCGAGCGGCTGCACGGTTACGCCGAGGCGCACCGGCACTGGTCGGCGGCGTTGCAGTTGGCCGCCGAGCCGGGCCCGCTGACGGTGGACCGGGTCGAGTTGCTCGAGAACGCCGCCGAGGCGGCCCACCACTGTGGGGAGCACGCCCGCGCGTTGGCCCTGCTGGAGGAGCTGGCCGCGCTGCGGGGTGGCGAGCCGAGCTGCGCGCTGCACATCCGCCGCGCCCGCTACCTGGCCGCCGCCGGTCGCTCCGCGCTGGCCGAGGAGGAGTACCAGCGGGCGCTGAAGGCGGCGGACTGTTCCCCTCGGGACCGGGCCAGCGCCGCCGCCCGCCTGGCCGAGCTGCTGCTGCACCTGGGTCGCTACGCCGACGCCGGTGAGCGGGCCCGCGAGGCGCTGGCGTTGGCCGAGAACGTGGCGGGCTCGGCCACCGAGGTGGTGCTGGCCAGTTCGGCGTTGGGCTTCAGCGACGCCTGTCTGGAAGACCCGGACGCCGGTCTGGCGGTCATGCGCGACGCCCTCGACACCGCCGAGCGTGCCGGTCAGCCCGAGGACGTGGCCTGCGCGTACCTGCACCTGGCGGAGCTGCTGACCGGGCCGCTGAACGTCCTCGAGGAAGGCGTGGTGGTGGCCCGGCGGGGCGCCGAACGGGTGACCGAGCTGGGCCTGGGCCGCACCTGGGGCACCCGGCTGCTGGCCATCGCCATCAACGGGCTGTTCCGGGTGGGCCAGTGGGCCGAGGCGGAGAAGGTGGTGGCCGCGGCCCTGCGGCACCGACCGTCCGGTGCGGACGCCGTCGAGCTGCTGTTGGCCCGGTGCCGGCTGTCGGTGGGCTACGGCGACATCGAGGCCGCCGGTCGGGACCTCGACGCGGTGGCGACCCTGCTCGCCGGCGGCGGGGCGCGACACGTCATTCCGCTGCTCACCCTGCGCTCCGGGCTGGCCATGTGGGAGGGCCGGCACGACGTGGCGCGGCAGGCGGTGCAGCGCGGCCTGACCGAGAGCCGTTCCGACGACGTGATGATCCTCTCCGCGCTGGTCTGGCACGGCCTGCGCGCCGAGGCTGAGGCGCACGCCAGCCGCACTGTGGAGGTGGACCCGACGGCGGTCCGCCGGCTGCGCGACGTGGCCGAGCGGGTGGCCCGCAAGAGCGCCGGTGCCGCCCGGCCGGTGCGTTCGGTGGTGCAGGGCTTCCTGGCGCTGTGCGCTGCCGAGGTCAGCCGCCTCGACGGCAGCGATCCGGAGCTGTGGGCCGCGTCGGCGGCCGAGTGGGATCGACGCAATCACCCCTATCCGGCGGCGTACTCGCGCCTGCGGCAGGCCGAGGCGCTGTTGGCTCGGCGCAGCCGGGTGGCCACCGCCGGCAAGCTCCTGCGGGAGGCGTACCGGGTGGCGCAGGGGTTGGGCGCGGTGCCGCTGACCTCGGAGATCCGCGAGTTGGCCGGGTCGACACGTGGAGGAGCGCATGGCAGAGCCCACGACGACAGAGACGGTCCGCTTCGGGCAGGATCGGTT
>NZ_JBEYSL010000474.1:0-5229 GCF_040642735.1 Micromonospora sp. NPDC047753
GGCAGGCTGTCGGCCAACTCACGGCCGTACCGCTCGGCCATGCAGCCTGCGGCGACCACCTTGGCGCCCGTTCCGGCGGCGGCGAGCAGGGTCTGCTCTCCGGGATCGGCTTCCCGTACATCGCGTTGCGGTTGGGCATCGCGGACCCGACGCAGGCGGGTCCGCCGCACACGCCGCGGTTGACCACCGCACAGGTGGTCGACACCTCCGCGGTCCGTTGACGGGTCTGGCGACGAGCGGCACCGGCGCTACCATGCCTCGGTGACCAGCAGCGTGCCGCCGCCCCGTCCGGAACCAACGGCGGCACCGTCGCTCGGGCTGAGCCCGCTGTCGCGGGTCCGTCTCGACGAGCTGTTGCAGGAGATGCTGGTCCGGGTCGGTGAGGTGGTGACCAGCCGGGAGCGCCTGCGAGCCCTGCTCGACGCGGTGGTCGGCATCGGCACCAACCTGGATCTGCGCACCACCCTGCAACGCATCGTGCAGGCGGCCTGCGAGTTGGTCGGCGCCCGGTACGGCGCGCTCGGCGTGGTCGGCCCGGACCGGCTGCTGCACGACTTCATCGTCCACGGCATCACGCCCGAGCAGCACGAGCAGATCGGCGACCTGCCGCACGGGCGGGGCGTGCTCGGCCTGCTCATCGACGATCCCCGGCCGCTGCGGATGCCCGACATCACCCAGCACCCCCGCTCCTACGGGTTCCCGGCCAACCACCCGCCCATGCACAGCTTCCTGGGCGTGCCGGTCCTCATCCGCGACCAGATCTTCGGCAACCTCTACCTGGCGGAGAAGCAGGGCGGTGCCCAGTTCACCGAGGACGACGAGGAGATCGTCGTCGCGCTCGCCGCCGCCGCCGGCGTGGCCATCGAGAACGCCCGCCTGTACGCCCTGGCGCACCGGCGGGAACGCTGGCTCGCCGCCACCGCCGAGATCACCACGGTGCTGCTGGGCGAGGTACGCCGTACCGACGCGTTGGCGTTGGTCGCCCGCCGAGCCCGCGAGGTCGCCGAGGCCGAGCTGGCGCTGGTGCTGCTCTACGACACCGACACCGAGCAGTTCTCCGTGGAGGTGGTCGACGGCCCCGACGAGCAGGCCCACGCGCTCGTCGGCACGGTCCTGCCCGCCGCCGACACCAGCTTCGGCGCGGCTGTCGCCGAGGGCCGGCACGACCAGGTGGACGACCTGGCGCACGCCGCGCCGTGGCCGGCGCTGCTGCACACCGGCCCGGCGATGATCTCGCCACTCACCACCGCAGAGGCCCTGCACGGCGTGCTGATCGTGGCGCACCGCCCGGAGCGCGGCGGTGGCGCCAGCGAGGAGGACCTGACGCTGCTGGGCAGCTTCGCCGGGCAGGCCGCGCTGGCCATGGAACGGGCGCGCGGCCAGGAGGAACGGGAACTGCTGGTGGTCCTGGAGGACCGCGAGCGGATCGCCCGCGACCTGCACGACGTGGTGATCCAACGACTCTTCGCCACCGGCCTGCAACTGCAGAGCGCCGCACCGATGGCCCGCCCGGAGGTGGCCAAACGGATCAACGCGGCGGTCGACGATCTCGACGCCACCATCCGCGACATCCGGCGGACGATCTTCGAGCTGCGTACGCCGATGACCTCGGAGCTGCGCACCGAGATCCGTGCGGCGGTCGAGGCCGCCGCCGAAGCGCTGGGCTTCAGGCCGCACCTGGAGCTTTCCGGGCCGGTGGACAGCGCCGTGCCGGACGCCATCCGCCCGGACCTCACCGCCGTGCTGCGCGAGGCGCTGTCGAACGTGGTCCGCCACGCGCAGTGCACCCGCGTCGACGTCGCCGTACGCGTCGACTCCGGCCAGGTCACCGTGACGGTCACCGACAACGGGGTGGGCTGCGACCCGGCCGCCGCCCGGGGTGGCCTGGTCAACCTGCGCGAACGCGCCAGCCGCCTCGACGGCACCTTCACGGTCACCGCGGCCGAGTCGCGCGGCACCGAGGTGTGCTGGGCCGTGCCGCTGTGCGACTGACTCCCGCGACCCGGGTCAGGGCGCCTTGCCGAGCAGACGCGTGGCCAGAACGGCGGCCTGCGTGCGGCGCTCCAGGCCCAGCTTGGCCAGCACGCTGGAGACGTAGTTCTTCACCGTCTTCTCCGCCAGGAACATCCGACCGGCGATCTCCCGGTTGGTCAGCCCCTCGGCCACGTACTCCAGGATCCGCCGCTCCTGCTCGGTGAGCGACTTCAGCTCGCGCGGCTGCTCGACGCCGTTGCGGATGCGCTCCAGCACCCGGGTGGTGATCGCCGGGTCGAGCAGCGACTGCCCGGCCGCGACGCGACGCACCGCGTCGACCAGGTCGGTGCCACGGATCTGCTTGAGCACATACCCGGCGGCACCGGCCATGATGGCTGCGAACAGCGCCTCGTCGTCCTCGTACGAGGTGAGGATCAGCCCCTTGATGGACGAGTCGACGGCGCGGACGTCACGGCACACGTCGATGCCGTTGCCGTCCGGCAGCCGCGCGTCGAGGATCGCCACGTCGGGCCGCAGCGCCGGGATGCGGCGGGCCGCCTCCTGCGCCGAGCCGGACTCGCCGACCACCTCTATGTCGCCGCCGCTCTGCAGCAGGTCGGCCAGGCCACGGCGGACGACCTCATGGTCGTCGAGGAGGAAAACCCGGATCATCCCTCGTTTCTACCCGCTGCCCGTGGCCCAGCGCACGGGCCGAAGGTCCCGATCGGCGCGAAGCGAGCGGGCGCTCGGACCCGACTGGTCGGGACGTCCGGCCCTGCTGGGCGAGCACCGAACGACGGACCGTGGAGGTACGCCAGCACAGCGGCACCACCCGCCGCCGGCCCAGCGGGAGAGGAGCACCGACATGGACATCGGCTACACCGCCGCCCAGTTGCGGACCGCCGCCGTGGACGCGGTCCGGGCACCGTCGTTGCACAACACCCAACCGTGGCGGCTACGGCTGCGCGACGGCGGCATCGAGGTGCTGGCCGACCCGGCCCGCCGGCTGCCGGCGACCGACCCGAGCGGGTGGGGTGTCCGGATCGCCTGCGGCGCGGCGTTGTTCAACCTGCGGATCGCCCTGGCCGTGGCCGGGGTCCCGGCCCGGGTGCGGCTGCGCCCCGACCCGGCCGAGCCGGACCTGCTGGCCCGGCTGGTACCGGACCTCCCGCGCCGGCCCACCCCCGCCGAGCAGAGCCTGCACGGGGCCATCCCGCGCCGGTTCAGCAACCGTCTGCCGTTCTGGCCGGACCCGGTGCCGGGCGACGCCCGCTGGCGCCTCGGCGAGGCCGCCCGTGCCGAGCAGTGCTGGTTGGAGCTGCTGATCGGGGTGAGCGCGGTCTCCGCGTTCGGCGAGATCGCGCGCAGCGCGCACCGGGTGCTGGAGCGCGACCCCGCGTACCGGGCCGAACGGGAACGGTGGCTACGCCGGGAGTCCACCCCGGACGGCGTGCCCAGCTCCGCCGGAGGTCCGCGAGGCGAGCCGCAGGACGTCCTCCCGACGCGCGGCTACGGTGGGCGTGACCGCGCCCCCGGGCGCGACTTCGAACCGGAACCCCTGGTGGGGGTGCTGGGCTCGGCGGGCAACACCGCAGTGGACCAGGTGATCGCCGGGCAGGCCCTGCAACGCCTGCTGCTCACCGCCACGGACGCCGGGCTCAGCGTGTCGATGCTCTCCCAGCCGATCGAGGTGCCCACGGCGCGGGAGCAACTGCGGCTGGCGCTGGGCCGGTTCGGCACACCGCAGATGGTGCTGCGGATCGGGTACGGCCAGCCGGGTCGACCGACCCCCCGACGTGGTGTCGCCGAGGTGCTGGACCTGCCGGTGGTGCCCGCCTGACCCGCCGAGGCACGGTCAGCCGGCGAGCACGGCGGCCTCCAGGGTCGGATCCAACCCGATCGAGCTGCGCTGCGGTCGCCCGGCGCGCGGCGGAACCGCACCGACCTCGCGCAGCCACCGCCAGGTGTCGCCGACGGTCTCGGCCACCGGCCGGCAAGTCAAGCCGGCGGCCAGTGCCCGCGTGACGTCCCGCTCCAGCAACCCCCGGGACGGGTGGCCGCGCGGCAGCCAGATCGGCAGGTCGCTCCACGGCTGCACCCCGGCGGCGAGGATCGACGCCGGATCGGTCCACCGCAACCGGGCGTCGACACCGGTCGCGGCCACGCACGCGTCGAGCAGCTCGCCCATCGTGGTCTGCGTCGGACGGCCGACCGCGTTGAACGTGCCGCCCACCTTCCGGGTGCCCGCCTCGAGCATCCACCCCGCCAGGTCGCGGACGTCGACGTACTGCACCGGCAGGTCGGGCGGGGCGGGGGCGAGTACGTCCCCGCCCCGCTCGACGCGCCGTAGCCACCAGGGCAGCCGGCCGATGTCCTCGCCCGGGCCCAGGATCAGGCCGGCCCGCGCGACCAGCGCACGCCCACCGAACACCTCCCGCACGGCACGCTCGGCACCGGCCTTGAGCTGCGGGTAGTCGCCGTCGACGGAGCCCGGGTCGGCGTCCACCACCGGGGAGTCCTCGTGCAACCCCGCCGCGGCGTGGTCGGTGTAGACCGAGCCGCTGGACACGTACACGTAATGGCCGACCGTGTTGACCAGGGCGCGGGCGGCGTCTCCGGCGGCCCTCGGCGCACCGTCCCAGGTGTCCACGGCGACGTCCCACTCGCCACCGGCGAGCGCCGCCAGACCGTCCGGCGCGGTGCGGTCACCCCGCAACCGGTGTACGCCGGACGGCACCGTGCCGTGCAGCCCCCGGTTGAACACCGTCACCGACCAGCCGCGGCGTAGCGCCTCGGCGACGGTGGCCCCGCCCACGAATCCCGTACCACCCAGCACCAGCAGTCTCATGCGCTCCACCCTGCTGGCATCGGCCGGCGAAGGGCACCCCCGTTCGCCGGCAGCGGATCTGCCCGTGGCAGAACCGGACGGGGATGCCGCCGTTCACCTGCAGCCAGTCGCCGGTCCGGCCAGCACGCTCCTGCGGCGCAGCAGCGCCGCACGCGCCCGACGGGCCGCCCGCAGGTTCAGGGCCGCCACCGCGCCGAGCAGGAGCACAACGCCCAGCAGCGCCGGCTCCAGTTCGTGTCGCAGCAGGCTGATGATCAGCGCGCCAACGCTGAATGCCAGCCAGGCTCCGACGCCGAGCCAGCCGGCGACCACCCGATCCCGGGCGAACAGCGGAGTCCGTCGAGTCACTGCCCAACCACCGAACACCGCCCAGCACAGGCCGATCGTCACCAGGACGGCGAAGGCCA
>NZ_JBEYSL010000475.1:0-5194 GCF_040642735.1 Micromonospora sp. NPDC047753
CTGACGGCATTCGGCAGTGGAGCTGACATCCATGCCAGAAACAACCGTCCACAAAAATCGCCACTCTGGGACGCGTGAAGACAATGTCTGGTCGGACCGCGCGTTGCGGTAGTGAGATTCGAAAGCCAACCCTATAGCGCAGCCCCCGCTGGAAGAGCTGCCGCCGGAGGGCCATCTCAGGCTTTGTGTTAACGCTCCTGTTCGCCTTCATTGCCTTGGAGGCTGACGACGGCGGGGGTGTGGGAGGCAATTTCATCTTGCGCTATTCGCTTCCTAGCGAACGAGGGGAGATTGGCCGATGCCTTACTCTGCGCGGACCAGGCCGTCCGGCCGCAGTACCGGCAGAAGATAGTTGTTGCCGATCCACTCAATTACATC
The DNA here is from genome assembly GCF_040642735.1 of Micromonospora sp. NPDC047753. Lineage (NCBI taxonomy): Bacteria > Bacillati > Actinomycetota > Actinomycetes > Micromonosporales > Micromonosporaceae > Micromonospora > Micromonospora sp. NPDC047753. The sequence goes on from NZ_JBEYSL010000475.1 coordinate 379, forward strand.
AACCACGACGGCGTCACCGAACCCGAAGAGTTGCTGATTCGGCGTGCCAGCGAGAAGCTTGTAGTCATGTGCACCCATGAGGTTGGCGTATTCGCGCGGCGTCATCCACCGAATCGCCCTGCTGCCCTTACCCAAGCGAACTAGAGCCTGCTTACTCGAACCTCCGCCGGTAGTCCGAAGGCAGCCGGCGATGCCGTCCCTGCGGAGTTCCCAAACAGAGACGCCTTGACGAGTGCGGCGGTAAGCAGTGCGATACCTAACGGTATCTCCTGCAAGGAGGCCATCGAAGCGTGCGGCTTGCACATCACTGAGTGACCTGACGAACGCTTCTACGCGATCGCCACTCCACCACAGCTCCGGGTTGACATCTGTCTCTACAAATCCCTCTAGGTCCTGGGGACCTTCCGGCAAGGATGGCAAATCGATATAGTGCATGCTCAACGTCTGCCGATGCTTCGCATGAATGGCTTGCACCCAAGCAGGCCGCGTATCAGAAAGCGGCGGCACCTCGATCCGGGCTTGACTTGCCAGCCTGTCTTTCTGAATGCCGACGATGAACATCCTTGGTCGAGACTGAGGAACGAAATGCCGAGCGTCGATCGCAAGGACATCCAGGGAGTAATGAAGCTTCGACAGGCGGGTCAAGGCAGCAGCGAGATCAGCGCCACCGTGGCTGGTGGCGAAACCATGAACATTTTCGAGAAGGATCACCGCGGGCCGGGGGGACATTCCCTCTAGAATCTTGGCGAACTCCCAGAACATTCCCGATTGATCGCCCACTAGCCCTCGCCTGTTGCCTGCAAGCGAGAGGTCGATACAGGGGAAGCTGCTCGTCGCGAGCTCGACACCCTCGGGGAGATCTATCGCCTCGACGAGGCGGATGTCACGAACCTTGAAGTGATCCTCGGCGTCAGGGAAGTTAGCGGCATAGGCATCGTACTTGGCCTGCTTGATGTCGTTCGCCCACACCACCTGCACCTGAGCGCCCTTCACACGCTCAAGCGCGGTTCGGACCAACCCGATGCCAGCGAAAAACTCCGCTGCTCTGATGGGCACGCTGTCCATACTTCCTCCTTCGCCCTACATCGGGGCAGCCTATAGGGGCCCTGGCGGGTCTCCTCAGGCATGACACTCATCTGTGATGACCCGATCATTTGTTCGACTTGCTATGACGGCGGGGCTGTGGCTCCAGGTGGATACGGCAGGTACTGACCGACGCTGGTCGGCATGACGATCTTGCAACGTAACCGGGTGCCGGCGACTGACCGGTGCTCCGCGACCGCAACGAAGGTGGCGATGACGCCAGTTCTGGACCGAAGTTGGCGGAAGCCCGAGCTCAGAGCCGACCGCCCGTCCTTCCTCGACGCACCGCTACAGGTCACATTTCTTCCCCTCCCCGTGGAGGCCGTCCGGCGAAGGCGCGCCGCTCCGTAGGCAATCCGTCCTGGTTCGCAGGGCATCCGCCGCAGTGGGGCCTCCGCCGTCACCGACGCTACATTCGTGCCCGTGCACCAGCCGTCCGGTAACGCCATATCGCGGTATCGAGGGCACGGTGGCACTGCCAGCGTCACTGCTTCACAGCTGAAGATCATGATGAGTGCTGCTCCACCCTGGTTCGTGGAGGGGTATCGGTCGCAAGTGTCAGCGGGAGGTCGACGCCGAGGTGTACGGCATGTGGTCGTGAACGAGTTCCACCACGCCAAAGTGCCCAAGTACACCCGATTGTTGGAGCGGCTGGGTCCCCGGGGGCGAGGTCGTTGCGTTCCAGGTCGACGATCATGTACCTCACGGGCTCGGCCAGCGGCGTGAAGGCCGACGCCTCGTTGTAGTGCCCGTGCAGAGCCGGGAGCGGCTTACCCGAACCGCCAAAGTCTAGAAACGAGAGCCTCCGACCACCGACCGTGATGAACTCCCGCATGACCTGGAATCCTAGATCAACGACCGCCGGCTTCCGTTGCGCGAACACGTCTCCCGTTGATCGCGACAGGTGTCGGATGCGGTCAAGCCGCATCCACGTCCGAGGCGAACCTTACGTCCAGCCGCCGGTTCAGGGCCCGAGCTAACCGCGCCAGGAGCGGCAAGGTCGGCACGGTCCCGCCCGCCTCGAACCGGGCCACCGCAGACTGAGTCATGCCAGCGGCACGGGCCAACTGGCTCTGACTCCAGCCGTGCCCTTCGCGCAGGTGGCGCACCTCCTGACCAAGCTCGAAGGCGATCCGAGTGGCCTCGTAGGTCTCGGCCGCCCCTGGCTCCGCCATCCGGCGCTCACGCAGGTCGTTCCCGTCCAGGCGATCACTCATCGCTCCACCTCATAGCATCAATGCTATGGGATGAGGGGGTGCGAGAGAGCTCCTAGCGTTAGGTTGAAGACCATGGAGCAGCGGATCAGCCTGATCACCCTGGGAGTCGCGGACGTGGCCCGCGCGAAAGCCTTCTACGAGCAGCTCGGCTGGCGAGGCCAGGAGGTCGAGGAGACGGTCTTCTTCCAGGCCGGCGGCCTGGCCCTCGTCCTCTGGGGCCGCGACAAGCTGGCCGACGACGCGGGCATCGAAGGTCCGGGCACCGGCGCGCTGACCCTCGCCCAGAACGTCCGCTCCCATGCAGAGGTCGACGAGGTGATCGCCACGGCGACCAAGGCCGGCGCGACGGTTACCAAGCCGGCCCGGGAGACCTTCTACGGCGGCTACGCCGGCTACTTCGCCGACCCGGACGGCCACCTCTGGGAGATCGCCTGGAACCCCGGCTTCACCCTGGCGGAGGACGGCACCCTCACCGTCCCCGACTTCAGCGCCACGAACTGAGACTCAGCGCCATGAACTGAGCAAACGGCAGGCAGAGGCGCCGATCAGGGCGTCGGAGACGGGCAGAGCAGCGGGTCCAGCACCGGCAGCTGAACAGGGTCCAGGCAGATAGCCAGCAATCCCGGATCCGGCGAGAGCGTAGGAGTAGGCGTTGCGGTCGCAGTCGGCACCGGCGAGGCCGACGCGACGGGCGACGTCGGAGGAGCCGAAGCAGGCGGGGCCGTCGTAGGGACCGGCGTCGGCACCGGGCTGGCCGACGGGGTCGGCGCGACGGACGGCGCAGCGGCCGGCGGCAGGGCGACCGCCACCACCGGTGACGGCACTGTGGAGACATCTGCCGAGGCGGACGGCCGGGCAACCGGGACGGACGGCGGGTTCCACACGGCGCTGTCGGCCGAGCCGACCCGCGACCTGGGTGCTACCGGACCGGTCGGAACAAGAACCGCCCCAGCCGTCGGCACGTCCAAGGCGACGATCTCCGCCGAGGGCACCGGCCCGCGAGGACCCCATGCGCCAGGCCCCAGAGCATTGGGCCCCAGAGCGCCCGGTCCGAGAGTCACGATCACCACGGCGGCGACGGCGGCAGCGCCGAGCGCCCGGCGGTCGGGGCGTACCGCCGTCAGCGGCGCGTCGTCGGGGTCCACCAGCAGGGGAGGCGCGGGCGGAGCGGCCCGGTGTGCGGCCAGCAGCGCGTCCATCTGCGCGATGACGGCAGCGCGATCGTCGGCAGCCGCGAGGGTGAGATAGAGGCGGAAGTTCACCGCGGCACTGGCCGGGACCAGCAGTCCGTCAAGTCGACAGCGGTCCGGCAGCAGGGTGAGCGGCACGTCGGCGTGGTGGGCGGGGCCGACCATGTCGGCGTACCGCCACTCGCGCCGGTGCTCCCGTCCGCCGAAGGCGACGCGTCGACTGGTCACCACGGCCATGCCGCTGTCGACGACCCGCAGGCCCGGCGGCAGGTCCTCCGAAGAAGGCTCAGCGAAGGAACAGGAGCCGCCCGGCCTGGGTAGGCCGGGGACGTGCCGCGCCTCCGCCTCTACCAGCGTGGCGACGGGAAGGACGCGGAAGACGAGTTCGTCGTCGTCGAGCTCCACCGGTAGGCCGGTGCGGGGCTGCGTACACCCGAGGAAGCTGGCGGCTTCGATGCGGAGCCGGGCCAGGTGGTCGCCGCGGTGCCGCCAGGCGTCGGTGGCGTCGCGGTACGCGCGCTGCCGGCGCTCGTTCTCGCGCTCCGCCCAGGCGATTCGCCAGGGGGCACAGGCCACAGAGGTCACGGTCACACGCGGTACAACCGCTCACGTACGTGACAGGCAACGCGACCGGGATCGATGCATCCCGTTGCGCCCGAAAGGAGAGAATTGACGGGCACCGAAGCCCCCGTTGCGGGGCTAGCCTGCGCGTGATGGCCACAGCGGAGGAGTTTCCTGGTGCTCGATGACATGCGGGTGCTGCGGGCGGCGGTACGCGACTATCGCCTGGCGGCGACGGCTGCCGGCCTCGACTGGCCGGACTACGGCGAGTCGCCCGCCGGGCAGCCACCGGCGCAGGTCACGCGGATCTTCGGCGTGGATCACATCGCGGAGCAGTTGACCTGGTTGCACGCGCAGCGCTGGCCCGACCGGCAGGTGCTGCCCGACGTGGGGTGGCGGATGCCATGGCCGGAGGACGGTGACGCGCTCCAGTACCTGGGGTTGTCGATCGGCACGCCGTTCCCCTGGCGGCACCAACTGCCCCTGTTCTTCTTCGATGTCGTTCTCTATACGTTCGTGCTGGCCGGCGACCACGAGGGTGAGATCTGGCGCTACGAGATCTCACCCGACGCCTGGGACTCGGTTCGCGCCGCCACCAGCCTGGCCGCCCTCTTCGACCAATGGACCAGGGGAATCGCCGCCGGGGTGGTCGTCTACGACGAGCAGAGCAAGTGGCTCCTGGTCCGCGACCTGGACTCCGCTCCCGACCTCGACCCGCTGGCCTTCCCGGTGGCCCCGCTGGAGGAGACGCTGCTGCGAGCGCGG
>NZ_JBEYSL010000476.1:0-5188 GCF_040642735.1 Micromonospora sp. NPDC047753
AGGCACCGGTGGGCCGGACGCGCTGATCACCCGGGTCCGGTGCCTGAGCGTCCGGTGATCGACCGACCGCTGATGCGGAGCCCCGGTGCTCGCGGACCGGCGCGGGCTTGAGCCCGGGCGGCACCGGCAGGGCGCTGCCCTTGGCGAACTCGTCCCAGCTCACGTTCCACGCGGTCCAGCCGTTGCCCGGCTGGAGCTCCACCTCGGTGCCCTTGACGGTGACCAGGTCACCGACCTGCGTCACCCCCATCAACCAGTCGGCCGCGGTGGCGGAGACGTTCGCGCAACCGTGCGAGACGTTGGTGTTGCCCTGGTCCCCCTCCGACCAGGGTGCGGAGTGGATGAACTCGCCGCCCCAGGTGTAGCGCTGGGCGTCGTCGACGTCGACCACGTAACCACCGTTCGGCTCACCCCGGGTGTCGAAGGTGACCCGCTCGTGCTTTTCCATGATCACCATCTTGCCGCTGGAACTCGGCGTGCTCGGCTTACCCAGGCTCACCGGGATGCGGCGCACCTGCTTGCCGTCGCGCAGGACGGTCATCTGCTTGGTGGCGTTGTCGATCTCCAGCGAGACCTGCCGTCCGATCTTGGAGGTCGCGGTCCGCTCGGCGTCGCCGACCAGATTCTTCCCGATCGGCAGACCCTCCAGACCGGCCCGGACACTGATGGTGGTCCCCGGCTTCCAGAAATCGGGGGCCCGGTAATAGACCTGACTTCCATCCTCAAGCCACGACCAGGCACCCGGTTGCGGCGGATTCGTCTTTACGAACAACCGCCGCTGGACATCCGCCCTGGCCTCTTTCGGAATTCCTGGGTCGAAGGCCACCGTTACCGGCATCGCCGTGCCGTACGTCCGATTGCCGTTGAAATAGAGGGTGCTGGTGATCTGCGGCCTGGTCGACTTGGCCATCGTCGTGAACGTGGTGGTGCGGGTGGTGGTGGCACCGGAGTCACCGGTCGCGGTCACCTCCGCGGTGTAGGTCCGTCGTGGTTGCAGCGGGGCGCTCGGCACCCAGCCGGAGCCGTCCTCGCGCGGTTCGGCGTTGACCTGCTTGCCCTTGTCGTCGGTGAGCCGTACGCCGGTGACCCGTCCACCCTTGACCACGGTGCCCACCTCGGCGCTGACCGGGACGTCCCGGGCCTTGTCCCCCGGCGTCAGAGCGAGTTCCGGCGCGGCGTGCTTCTTGGCCGAGCCGGTCGCCGAACCCCGGTCGGCGGTGCACGCACCCAGGACGAGTGGTGCCGCTGCGATGGTTACCGCCAACAGCGTCAATCGCCGCCTAGACGTCATGTTTCAGTCCCCCCGTTTTTCGACTTCCCTCCGCCACATTCTTGCCCGCTTGACGGGACCATTCGCGGCATTCGGAAATAATTGGCCGCGCATTTATCGACCCATTTTCCAACAATGCTCCGCTTGGCAGGAACAAGGGTTCAACCGACCCGTGTCATGCGCTTTGCTCCGCTTGAGCGACGCAACGTCGACTGTCCGAATGGCGAGCGGAGGCGGCGGCACCGTCGACCCAGCGCATGATCGACACGGCTTCAAGGAACTTGGGGCATCCCGGCCGTCCTGTCACCGCGACTTCCAGGAACCCGAGTGGATCAAGCGCCGGGCGGCCGGGGCGGGGCGGGCGGCCGGGCGAGAGGTGGAACGCGCGGCGCGGTGGGCACGGGAAGTAGAAGCTCAGGCCCGGTGGCGCACCTCGTGGGCGGACTTTTGTCAGTTGAAGCGAAACTTCCGGCGAACGCGACAAAGCTTTGCCTTCGTCCGGAGGCAAGGGTAAGGTCTGGATCTAGATAGAGGGTTGCCCATTCGTCGATCAACTTGCCGCCACCTCTGCCGGGTCGCCGCGTTCCGCTCCCGATGGGTCCGGGCCGCACCCGCGCCGTCCCTCACCGTCCAGCCGGAGCCCGCCTCCGGCCGGTTCGGCGCGCCCGGCGGACGGCAGTCAGGTCGACCGCCGCCGACGGCGTACCAGCCGTCAGGAAGGGACCACCACCATGGATCAACAACTCAACCGACCGGGGCCGACACCGGTGTCCGAGCCGGTCAGCCGGCGGGGAGTTCTGCGCGCCGCGACCGTCTCCGCAGCCGCTGTCGGCGCCGCCGGTCTGCTCGGCGGCCCGGCCGTCGCCGCACCCGCCGCACCCACCGGGCAGGCCCAGGGCCGCCGCCGGGTGCCGGTGGACCGGATCAGCATTCAGCTCTACACGCTGCGTGACCAGCTCGCCGCCGACCTGCCCGGCACCCTGGACGCGCTGCGTCGGATCGGCTATCGGCGAGTGGAGCACGCCGGTTTCGTCGGACGCACCGCCGCACAGTTCCGGGCCGCGCTCGACGAGGCCGGGCTGCGTTCCACCTCCGGTCACGTCGGCATCCCGCAGCCGTTCGACGCCGCCACCTGGGAGCAGGCTCTCGCCGACGCCAACGTGGTGGGCTGCAAGAAGATCGTCCACCCGTACTTCGGTCGGGACGCGAGCGGTCAGCCGATCCGCGACCCCGCCGTCTACCGGGCCCTGGCTCGGGACCTGAACCGCGCCGGTCGGCTCGCCGAACGCGCGGGGCTGGATTTCGGCTACCACAACCACCAGCTCGAGTTCGTGCCGCTGACCGGCGGCTCGACCGGGTTCGACATCCTCAGCTCGCAGACCGATTCCCGGCTGGTGCACTTCGAGCTCGACCTCTACTGGACCTGGCGGGGCGCCCACGACCCGGTCGACGTGATCCGTGCCAACCGCGGCCGGATCCGCCAGGTGCACGTCAAGGACCTCGACGTCGAGGGTGGTTTCGCCGACCTCGGCGACGGCCTCATCGATTTCGGCCGCATCTTCGCCCACGAGCGGGAAGCCGGCATCGAGGAGTACATCGTGGAGCGCGACGACGCGGGCACCGCGCCGCGCTCCCCCGCCGACGCCCTGGACACCGCTCGCGTCGGCTTCGACTACCTCGCTTCACTTCGGTACTGAAACCACCCCGGGGGACTCACCTGATGAACAGGACCGCATTCGCGTCCGCCCTGCTGTTGGTGACGGCCGGTCTGGCCGTACCACCGTCGGCAGCGTCCGCGGCGCCAGCCGCGCCGCCGGACAGCAGCTTCCAGAAAGTGACACTGAACGACTTCCCGGGCGAGCCGATGAGCCTCGCCGTCCTGCCCGACCTGCGGGTGCTGCACACCTCCCGTACCGGTGAGGTCCGCATCCACGACCCGCGCACCGGGCTGAACACCATCGCCGCCGACATTCCGGTGTACGAGCACGACGAGGAGGGGTTGCAGGGCGTCGCCATCGACCCGAACTTCGCCCAGAACAAGTGGGTGTACCTCTACTACTCACCGCCGATGGACACGCCGGTGGACGACCCGGCGACTCCCGGCGTCAACGAGGGCGACGCGCCGGAGACCGGCACCGAGGCGGACTGGCAGCGCTTCAAGGGCGCGCTGCGGCTGTCCCGGTTCAAGCTGGACGGGCAGAAGCTGAACCTCGCCAGCGAGCAGCAGATCATCGACGTGCCCACCGACCGGGGCATCTGCTGCCACGTCGGCGGTCAGATCGACTTCGACAGCAAGGGCAACCTGTACCTGTCGACGGGTGACGACACCAACCCGTTCGCCTCCGACGGCTACATCCCGATCGACGAGCGGGCCGACCGCAACCCGGCGTACGACGCCCAGCGCACCGCGGCCAACACCAACGACCTGCGCGGCAAGCTGCTGCGGATCAAGGTCAAGGCCGGTGGCGGCTACACGGTGCCGGCCGGCAACCTGTTCAAGCCCGGCACGGCGCAGACCCGCCCCGAGATCTACGCGATGGGGCTGCGCAACGCGTTCCGGTTCGCCGTCGACAAGCGGACCGACGACGTGTACGTGGGCGACTACTCCCCGGACGCGTCCAACCCGGACCCGGAGCGCGGGCCGGCCGGGCACGGTCGGTGGATGCGCGTCGACAAGCCGGCGAACTACGGCTGGCCGTACTGCGTGACGCCGACGATCGCCTACCGCGACTACGACTTCGCCACCGGTGAGTCCGGCGCCAAGTTCAACTGCAAGCGCCCGGTCAACGACTCACCGCACAACACCGGCAAGCGCGTACTGCCGCCGGTCGAGCAGCCGGAGGTCTGGTACGCGGCCGCACCCTCGGCCGAGTTCCCGCAGTTGGGCACCGGCGGCATCGCACCGATGGGCGGCCCGGCCTACGAGTACGACGGGACCAGCACGTCGCGTACCCGCTGGCCCGCCTACTACGACGGGGTGCCGCTGTTCTACGAGTGGACCCGTGACTACATCAAGGAGTTCCGCCTCGACGAGGACGGCGACGTCGCCGACATCCGCCCGGTGGCACCGTCGCTGGTGGTGGACAACCCGATGGACATGGAGTTCGGCCCGGACGGCGCGCTCTACGTCCTGGAGTACGGCGACGGTTACTTCGCTGAGAACCCGGACGCGCAGCTGTCCCGGATCGACTTCGTGCGGGGTAACCGGACGCCGATCCCGAAGATCAGTGGCACCCCGACCGTCGGGCAGGCCCCGCTGACCGTCGCGTTCTCCAGCGCCGGCACGACCGACCCGGACGGTGACAAGCTCAGCTACGCGTGGGACTTCAACGCGGACGGCTCGGTGGACAGCACCGCTCCGAACGCGAGCTGGACGTTCCCGGAGAACGGCTCGTACACGCCGACGTTGAAGGTCACCGACCGCACCGGACGGTCCGCCTCGGCGTCCCTGCCGCTGGTGGTCGGGCCGACCGCGCCGGTCATCGAGTTCGTCGCCCCGGAGGCCGGGCAGCCGTTCCAGTTCGGGCAGACCGTCGCGTACGAGGTGAAGGTCACCGACGACCTGCCGGTGGACTGCTCCCGGGTGAAGGTCACCTACGTGCTCGGGCACGATGAGCACGGGCACCCGCTGTCCACCTCGACGGGTTGCTCCGGAAGCATCCCCACCTTCCTCGACGGTGGGCACAGCGGCGCGGACAACCTGACCGCGGTGTTCGTCGCGGAGTACACCGACGCCCCGACCGACCCGGGCGTACCCCCGCAGTCCGCTTCGGCGACCGTGGTGCTGGACCCGACCCCGGTTGCCGGTCTGGCCGGCTGATCGGTGGACCAGGACGAGTGAGTCGACCGGCCGGTACGGCTCAGCGGGGCGGCAGGTCGCCGACGAACCCGGCGATCCGCCGCGCCAGCGGGGCACTC
>NZ_JBEYSL010000477.1:0-5178 GCF_040642735.1 Micromonospora sp. NPDC047753
GCTCGGCCGACGCCCAGCGCGTCGACCGGGCCGCCGCCGTTGGGCTCGTACAGCCGGATGTGGCAGACTCGCGGCTCGGCACGTCTCGATCTCACCGCCGACGGAGGTGATCATGCGACCGATACACAGCAGGCTGGCGGCGACCGCCGCCGGGCTGATGCTGCTGCCGGTTGCCCTGGTCGGCTGCGGGATCGGCGACAAGGACGAGGAGAAGTCGGCCCCCAAGCCGGCCCGGGCCCCCGCCGAGGAGGCCGCCACCCGCTCCCGTGAGCGCGTGCAGGCGTACCTCGACGCCATGACGGCCAAGGACGTCGCCGCCGGCCGCAGCCAGCTCTGCGCTCTGCTGCACGACGGCTTCGACCGTGGCGCCACCGGCCCCAACGGCGACTTCGCCGACCACTTCCAGGTTCCGGAGGCGGCCATCACGGACATCCGGTCCGGTCCGCTCGGGCAGGAGGTCCGCGTCTCGGTCTCGGTCGCGGTCGGCAAGCGCACAGTCGTCCGGCCGTTGGTCTTCACCGTGACCCGCGACGGCAGCGACTGGTGCATCGCCGGGGAGGCGCCGGACGCAACCGCGGTCGCCAGCCCGACGCCGACCGGTGTGGTCCCCTCGCCCGCGTCCTGACCAGCGCCCCGGCAGATTGATCTCCCATCTGCCGGAACCGTCCCCCTCGCCGCCCGGCCACCCCGACCGTCGCCGTACGCTTTCTGTCATGCGCCATGAGTGGCATCAGCTGAGCCATCCCGCGGTGGGCAGCCCGGGCCTGCAGACCAGCCGACCGACGATCGATTCCGCCGAGGACGCCGCGCTCGGTCTGGACCGATGGCGGGAACTGCCCCGCGAGCAGGTCCCGCCGTGGTCCGACCCGGCCGCCGTGGCAGCGGTCTGCAAGGTCCTCGACACAGTGCCGTCCGTCGTCGCCCCCTACGAGGTGGACCAGCTCCGGCAGAAGCTCGCCCTGGTCTGCGAGGGCAAGGCGTTCCTGCTGCAGGGTGGTGACTGCGCCGAGACGTTCGTGGACAACACCGAGAGCCACCTGCTGGCCAACGCCCGCACCCTGCTCCAGATGGCGATCGTGCTCACCTACGGCGCGTCGCTGCCGGTGGTCAAGGTCGCCCGGGTCGCCGGGCAGTACACGAAGCCCCGCTCGCTGCCGACCGACGCCCGCGGCCTGCCCGCCTACCGCGGCGACATGATCAACTCGCTGGAGGCCGACCCGGCCGCCCGGGTCGCCGACCCGCAGCGCATGATCCGCGCGTACGCGAACTCGGCGGCGGCGATGAACATGCTCCGGGCGTACCTCGCCGGCGGGCTCGCCGACCTGCACGCCGTGCACGACTGGAACAAGGGCTTCGTGAAGAACTCCCCGGCGGGGGAGCGTTACGAGGCGATCGCCCGGGAGATCGACCGGGCGCTGGCCTTCATCCGGGCCTGCGGCATGACCGACGACGAGGCGCTGCGCACCGTCACGCTCTACTGCTCCCACGAGGCCCTGGCCCTGGAGTACGACCGGGCGCTCACCCGGGTCTCCGACCGTCGGGCGTACGGGCTCTCCGGGCACTTCCTGTGGATCGGCGAGCGCACCCGGCAGATCAGCGGCGCGCACATCGATTTCATCTCCCGGATCGCCAACCCGATCGGGGTCAAGCTCGGCCCGACGACCTCCCCGGACGAGGCGATCGAGTTGTGCGAGAAGCTCAACCCGGACAACATCCCCGGTCGGCTCACCCTGATCAGTCGGATGGGCAACCACCGGGTACGCGACGCGCTGCCGCCGATCGTCGCCAAGGTCACCGCCGCCGGGGCCAAGGTGGTCTGGCAGTGCGACCCGATGCACGGCAACACGCACGAGTCGTCCAACGGCTACAAGACCCGGCACTTCGACCGCATCGTCGACGAGGTGCTCGGCTACTTCGAGGTGCACCGGGGGCTGGACACCCACCCCGGCGGCCTGCACGTCGAGTTGACCGGCGAGGACGTCACCGAGTGCCTCGGCGGCGCCCAGGGGATCGAGGATCTCGACCTGCCCGACCGGTACGAGACTGCCTGCGACCCCCGACTGAACACCCAGCAGTCGTTGGAGTTGGCCTTCCTCGTAGCGGAGATGCTGCGTGGCTGAGCTTGCGAGCCCGCAGTCGGCAGTCGGAGGATGACCATGGCTGACGCGAGGAGTGAGCTTGCGAGCCGGCAGTCGGCAGTTGAAAGGGATGACAGTGCCTGATCTTTTCGTGGACCTGCGGTCCGACACGGTGACCCGACCCACCGCCGGGATGCGGGAGGCGATGGCCGCCGCTGAGGTCGGTGACGACGTCTACGGCGAGGACCCGAGCGTCAACGCGCTGGAGGCCGAGGTCGCCGCGTTGTTCGGGCACGAGGCGGCGCTGTTCGCCCCGAGTGGCTCGATGGCGAACCAGATCGCCCTGCAACTGCTGGTCTCGCCCGGCGACGAGTTGCTCTGTGACGCCGACGCGCACGTGGTCACGTACGAGATCGGCGCCGCGGCAGCGTACGGCGGGATCTCCTCGCGGACCTGGCCCTCGGTGGGCGCGGACATCGACCCGGAGGTGGTGGCCGGGATGATCCGGCCGGACGGCTACTTCGCCGTCCCCACCCGCGCGATAGCCGTCGAACAGACCCACAATCGCGGCGGCGGCGGGGTGATTCCGCTGGCGACCCTGCGGGATCTGCGCGGGGTGGCTGACGAGGCGGGCGTCGCGCTGCACTGTGACGGCGCCCGGATCTGGCACGCGCACGTCGCCGACCGGGTGCCACTGATCGAGTACGGCCGGCTCTTCGACACGCTGTCGGTGTGCCTCTCGAAGGGCCTCGGCGCGCCGGTCGGTTCGCTGCTGGTGGGCAGCGCGGACAAGATCGAACGTGGCCGGCTGATCCGTAAGCGGATGGGCGGGGGCATGCGCCAGGCCGGCATCCTCGCCGCCGCCGGTCGCTACGCGCTCGCGCAGCACATCGACCGGTTGGCCGACGACCACGCGAAGGCGGCCCGGCTCGCCGAGGCGGTCGCGCCGTTCGGTGTGCTGGCCACCACTGTCCGTACCAACCTGGTCGCGCTGGACCTCACCAAGCACACCCTGGACGCCCGGGCCCTGGCCGCCGCGGCGCGGGCCGAGGGCGTACTGATCTCCGTGCTCGGCCCCCGTACCGCCCGCCTGGTCACCCACCTGGGCGTCAGCGACGCGGACATCGACCGCGCCCTGGCAGCCCTACCCCGCATCCTCGCCGCAGCCTAAAACCCCACCCACCCACCCCGGCCCCCGTTCACCTCGGTGATCAAGAGGTTGGCGTCAGATTCCGACCGCGGGCTGACGCGAACCTCTTGATCAACAAGGGTGGGTCAGGGGTGGGACAGGCGGGTGAGGGTGGCGATGTCGGCGGCGTGGCCCACGTGCTTCTCGCTGGGGGTTTCCACGACAATCGGGACGCCAGCGGTCGCCGGGTGCGCCATCAGCTCGGCGAAGGCGGGCTCGCCGATGCTGCCCTTGCCGATGTTCTCGTGCCGATCCCGGGTGGAGCCGCACAGATCCTTCGAGTCGTTGGCGTGAATCAGCCGCAGCCGGTCCGCGCCGACAGTGGCCACCAGGGTGTCCAGGGTCGCCGTCATGCCGCCCTCGGCCGCCAGGTCGTGGCCGGCCGCCCAGGCGTGGCAGGTGTCGAAGCAGACCCCGAGCATGGGGTGCCCGTCCACCGCGTCCAGGTAGGGCCCGAGCTGCTCCACCCGGGAGGCCAGTGAGCGGCCACCGCCGGCGCTCGGCTCGACCAGCAACATCGGCCCGCCAGCGTCGGCAGCCCAGTCGAGCAGCGGCAGCAGCACCTCGCGGACCTGTCCCATCGCCGCCTCGGCGTGCCCCTCGTCCACCGAACTGCCCGCGTGGAACACCACCCCGCGCGCACCGATCGCCACGCCCCGACGAAGCGCGTGCGCCAGCGTCTGGCCCGACTTCTCGACAGTGGCCGGGGTGGGCGAGCCGAGGTTGACCAGCAGAGCGGCGTGGATGAACGCGGGAATGCCCCGCTCGGCGAAACCGTCGCGGAACAGCGCGTCCTGCACCGGGTCGCCGTCGGGCAGCGCCCAGCCTCGCGAGTTGGAGACGTAGACCTGCACCACCTGCGCGCCGGTCGCGTCGGCGTACGGCAGGGCAGCCTTCGCCAGCCCACCCGAGGTCGGAGTGTGCGTGCCCACCGGCCGCGCGGAGATCGTCGGCATCAGAAGCACGTCAGGGTGACCGGGGTGCCGGGCGCCACCTGCGAATTCTCGCCCGGAATCTGGATCCGGACCACGGCGTTCGGGTTGATCGCCATCGTCACCGGGAAGCCCTGGCCCTCCAACGCCTGCTTGGCCTGCTGGCACGGCAGGTCGATCACCCGTGGCATGGCGAGCAGCGGTGGCCCCTTGCTGACGTCCAGCTTGACCTCGGTGCCCTTCTCCACACCGGCGCCATCGGCCGGGCTCTGGCCGAGGATCTCGTCCCTCGGCTTGTCGGATTCCTTGTAGGTCTCCTTCAGCACCAGGTTGAGCTGGGCCAGGGTCGTTCGGGCGTCGGTCAGGCTCTTGCCGACCAGGTTCGGCACCGTCACCGGCGCCCTGCCCCGGCTCAGAATGAGGGTGACCTTCGCACCGGGTTTGACCTCGGTGCCGACCTTGGGGGAGCTGTCCACCACGACCCCGGCCGGCAGGCTGTCGTCGTAGCGGGGGGTGCCCTTGGCCACCACCAGCTTCACGTTGACCAGATCCGCCTCGGCGAGCTCGAACTCCTTGCCGATCACGTCCGGTACGGGGAAACGCTCCGGACCGAGGGAGAGGGTCAGGGTGATCGTGCCGCCCTTGAGGATCTCGGCGGCGGAGGCCGGGTTCTGCTCCAGCACGCTGTCCTTCGGGGCCTTCTCGTCGAAGCGCGGCTCAGCGTACTCGACGAGAAGCCCGGCGCGGTCGGCCCGCGCCTGCGCATCGGCCTTGCTCAGGCTCACCAACTGCGGAGCGTCCGTGTAGCGGCCGACGCCGAACCACCAACCCCCGAGCGCGGCCACCAGGCCCAGCGTCACGACCACGGCCGCGACGGCCAGCCGGCCACGAGGGCTGCTCAGCAGCGTGCTGCGCAGCGCGGCGAGCCGGGCGCCCAGGCCCTCCGCCGGCTCCGGGGCGGCCCGACGCCGCCCCGGCC
>NZ_JBEYSL010000478.1:0-5175 GCF_040642735.1 Micromonospora sp. NPDC047753
GTGATCGACGGGTGGACCACCATCCGCGGCGAGTACGACGACCTGGAGCCACTCGTCACCGACCTGGCCACCCGGGGCCTGTCGTACGGGCTGCACGTGGTCGCCACCGGGCTGCGCTGGCTGGATTTCCGTCCGGCGATCCGGGACCTGTTCGGCTCCCGGCTGGAGTTGCGTCTCGGTGACCCGGCCGACTCGTTGGTGGCCCGGCGTGCGGCCGCCAACGTGCCGGAGCGCTCCGGCCGGGGGGTGACCGCGGAGGGCCTGCACTTCCTCACCGCGCTGCCGCAGCTCGGTACCGCCGGCGGAGACACCGCCGACCTGGTCAAGAGGGCCACCGACGGGTGGGCGGGTGCTCGGGCACCCCGGGTGCGGCTGCTCCCGCCGGTGCTGCCGTACGCCGATCTGGACCTCACCTCGACGACCGGGCTGCGGCTGCCGATCGGGATCGCGGAGGCGGACCTGCGCCCGGTGTCGATCGACTTCGCCACCGAGCCGCACTTCGTGGTCTTCGGGGACTCGGAGTGCGGCAAGTCGTCGTTCCTGCGCGCGCTGGCCACGTCGATCATCACCCGGTTCACTCCCGAGCAGGCCCGGGTGATCCTCGTCGACTACCGGCGCAGCCTGCTCGGTGCCATCGAGACGCCACACCTGATCGGGTACGGCACCGCGGCGGCTCACACCGCCGACCTGGTCGAGTCGGCCGCCGGGTACCTGGAGCGCCGTGCTCCCGGGCCTGAGGTCACCCCGCAGCAGTTGCGGGACCGGTCCTGGTGGTCCGGGCCGGAACTGTTCGTGCTGGTGGACGACTACGACCTGGTGGCGGCAGGGCCGGCGAACCCGTTACGCGCACTGGAGGAGCACCTGCCGCACGCCCGGGACATCGGGCTGCACCTGGTGCTGGCCCGCCGGTCCGGTGGGGCGAGCCGGGCCCAGTACGAGCCGATCGTGCAGCGCCTGCGGGAGCTGTCCACGGCCGGCCTGGTGATGGCGGGCAGCCCCGAGGAGGGCGCACTCGTCGGGTCGGTGCGACCCGGAGCGCTGCCGCCGGGGCGTGGTCGGCTGGTCACCCGACGGGAGGGCGTACGCCTTGTTCAGTTGGCACAACTGCCGCCGCAATGACCTGACTCGCCGGTTCTTCCCGTGACGGGTGGGGAAACCGGTAATCTCCGATCGTCATGGTTCCGTCGGGATGAATGGCTGGGTATGTGACTGGGGTGCGGCACAGCGGTCCGTCGGCGGCCCGACGAGCGACCAGCCGGGCGCTGCTCGGCGTGGCCGCGGCGCTTGCCGTCGTGGCTCCGACCGCGGCAGTCGTGCCGGTCGCCGCGCCCACGAACGGTGGACAGCTCGCCGGCGCGCCGATGGCGTTCGCCCCCGGTGACGCCGTCGCCCGCACCGACCAGGTGCGCGACGAGCAGTGGCAGCTCGACGAGTTGCAGGCCGAAACGGCGTGGCGCAGCTCGACCGGCCGGGGCGTGACAGTGGCGGTGGTCGACTCCGGAGTGGACGGCAACCACCCCGACCTGGTTGGTCAGGTGCTGCCCGGCAAGGACCTGGTCGGCCCCGGTGGTGCCCCGGGCCCGGATCCGGTGGGTCACGGCACCACCGTCGCCGGCCTGATCGCCGGGCGCAACGACGACAGGCGGGGCGTGGTCGGCCTCGCACCGGACGCCCGGATCCTGCCGGTCCGCGTGCTCGACGAGGAGAACCGTTACGACGACGCGCTGATCGTCGCCCAAGGGGTCCGCTGGGCGGTCGACAACGGCGCCCGTGTGATCAACCTGTCGCTGGGCGGCAGCGGTGACAGCCCGGCCCTGGCCGCCGCCCTGGACTACGCGTTCGTCCGGGACGTGGTCGTGATCGCCTGCACCGGCAACCTCGCCACCTCCACCAGCACCAAGGTCTGGTACCCGGCTCGGGAGCCGGGTGTGATCGCCGTGTCCGGTCTCGAACGCAGCAGCGACAACCTGTGGTCCGGCTCGATCACCGGTCGGGCGACCGTGCTCACCGCTCCCGCCAGCGGCCTGGTCGGCGCCAAGCCTCCGGGCGGGTACTGGCGGGTGCAGGGCACCAGCTTCGCCGCGCCACTGGTGGCGGCGACCGCCGCGCTGGTCCGGTCCCGCTATCCGCGGATGCCCGCGGGTGAGGTGGTCAACCGGTTGTTGGCCACCGCCCGGGACCTGGGCCCGACCGGGCGGGACGACCGCTTCGGGTACGGGGTGGTCGACCCGGTCGCCGCGTTGACCGCTCAGGTGCCGCCGGTGACCGCCAACCCGTTGGACGACCAGACGTCGCCGGGCGTGACCGGGTTCGGTCCGGCGCCCGGCTCGGTCGATGACGATCCGGTGGCCGGAGCGGGCACCGATCCACTCGGGCTCGCCGCATCCGGTCAGCAGAGCCGGTGGACGGCTCGGGCGGCGGGCGGTCAGGACACGTCCGCGCCGGAGCAGCTGTGGGTCACTGTCGTGCTCCTCGTCGCTCTGGTCGGCGGTGCGGCCCTGATGGTGCGCCGGTTGCGTCAGCGGCCCCGTTGATCGCGACCGGCCGGCAGGCCTGAGCGGCTGCCCGGCCGGGTAGAACGGACCCATGAGTACGCACCGGCCGCCCACCCTCGCTCCCACCGGCCAGCCGTCCTGGCGGCGCCGCCGATTCGACCCGGACCGTGCGCTGGGTCTGCGGCTCACTCTCGCCGCGACCGCGGCGTTCCTGGTGCTGGTGCCGTTCGCGCTACTCACCCTGCTGGTGCTCGGCGCCTGGGCGCCGCTGCACCGGCTGGACACGACGGTCACCGACGCGCTGCACGGCTACGCCCAGGATCACCCGGCCTGGGTCGCGCTGATGCGAGGCTGGACCGAGGTGTTCGCACCGATGCCACTGCGCGCCGTGGTCCTGCTCCTGGTGGTCTGGTTGCTGCGCCGGGGAGCCCGCCGGCTGGCCCTCTGGGCGGCCACCACAATGGTCGTCGGCGGGTTGGTCGGTCCGCTGCTCAAGTTGCTGGTCGGCCGGGACCGGCCGGAGTTGCTGGACCCGGTGGCCCGGGCCGCCGGCTACTCGTTCCCCTCCGGGCACGCGCTGAACGCCACCCTGGCCGCCGGGGTGCTGCTGCTGGTGCTCCTGCCCTACGCCCGGCGCGGGGTGGCGCGGGCCGCGCTCTGGGTGGCGGCGGTCCTGCTCACAGTGGTGACCGGGCTGACCAGGGTGACGCTGGGCGTGCACTTCACCAGTGATGTGGTGGGTGGATGGTTGCTCGGCGTGGCGGTGGTCGCTGCCACCACCGCCGCGTTCACCAGTTGGCGGGCACACACCGGTCTTCGGCCGGTCCGGCCGACCCGCGACGGCGTTGCTCCCGAGGTCGAGCGGCACCCGGGAGCGGCCTGAGGAGTGACGACGAGCTCGGCCGGGTACTGGGCGACCCATGTCCGAGACCGTGGTCCAGATCCTCCGGCGGGTGCTGCTGCCGGTGTCCCTCCTGCTGGGGCTCATGGTGCTGCTCGGGGTGCTGGTCACCCGGGTGTTCGCCAAGACCTGGCCGTTCACCGCGGAGGACGCGGTGAACCGGGAACTGGCCGCCGACCGCACCGGCGAATGGAACAACGTCTCGCTGGTGTTCAGCACGCTGGCCAGCACCCAGATGATCGTCGTGGTCACCGTGCTGGTGGCGTTGGCGCTACGGCTCTGGCTGAAGCGCTGGCGCGAGCCGCTCTTCCTGTGCGCGGCGGTGACCGCCCAGGCGCTGGTGTTCCTTCTGACCACGCTGGCGATCGACCGACGGCGGCCGGCGGTGGAGCACATGGACGTCTCGCCACCCACGTCGAGCTTCCCGTCCGGGCACACCTCGGCGGCGGTGGCGCTCTACGTCGGCATCGCCGTGCTGCTGGCACTGCGGGCACGGAGCACCGGCGCGAAGGTCGCCTGGTGGACGCTGCTGCTGATGGTGCCGCTGGGCGTGGCGCTGACCCGGATGTACCGGGGCATGCACCACCCGAGCGACGTGGTGGCGTCCTTCGTCAACGGCGGCACGTGCGTCGCGATCATGGCCCGTGCCGTGCTGGACCGGGGGCTGCGGTGGGGCCGGGCGAAGCTACCGGCCGTCGGGCGTCCCGCCCCGGCTCAAGGCTGAGCCGACCTCGCGGCGACGCTCAGGTGCACTCGCCGGTGCCGACCTGCCTGTTGCGTTCGGCACCGGCCAACGCCACCGGGCGGGCCTCGGCCGCCGTCACGGCGAAGCCGGTGTTCGGGTCGTCGGACGCCGCCGCGAAGATCACACCGAGTACCAGGCCGTTGGCGGAGAGCAGCGGCCCCCCCGAGTTGCCGCTGCGGACCAGCGCTCGGATCGTGTAGATCTCCCGGGTCACCTCGTTGGACGAGTAGATGTCCGGGCCCTTGATCCGGTCGACGTCCCGGACCCGCGCCGACTGCGCGTTGTACGGGCCGTCGAGCGGGAAGCCGAGCACTATCGCGTCGGAGCCACTGCCCGCGTTGCCGGCGGCGAACCGCAGGGACGGCCCGGGCAGCCCGGGCACGAGCAGCACCGCCAGATCCCGGCTCGGGTCGTAGACCACCACCTTGCCGTCGTACCGCTCGCCGCCCAGCTCCACGGCGACCGAACGGGTGCCGGCCACCACGTGCGCGTTGGTCATCACCCGGTCGTCCGCGTACACGAAACCGGAACCCTCGATCCGGCGTGAGCAGCTGGGCGCGGAGCCGAGCACCTTCACGACCGACTGCCGACCGCTGACCACCACCTGCGAGCCGGCCAGTGCCGGGTCCGGCGGGTCGACCTGCCGGGCCCGGGTGGGCGCGAGGTCACCGAAGACGTCCGGGAACCCGTCGGTGTCGACGGTGTCCTCCAGCGCCGTGGACAGCTGGTGGGCCTGCTCCGGCAGGACCTGGTTGACCACCGTGATCAACGCACTGTTGCGGACCGAGGCGGCGAGCCAGGGCACCGAGGACGAGCCGAGCGGCACGGCGACCAGCCAGGCGAGCAGGAGCACCGCGAACAGCGAGACGAGCGCCCCACCGACGTCGTCGGCCCGTTTGCCCACGTCGCTGGTGATCGTCTTGCGTAGGTGCGAGCCGAGCCAACCGGCGAGTGCCTGCCCGACCACTGCCAGCCCGAAGATGGCCACCAGCGAGATCAGCACACGGGTGCCGGCGTCCACGAACTGTCTGGCG
>NZ_JBEYSL010000479.1:0-5174 GCF_040642735.1 Micromonospora sp. NPDC047753
CCTTGCCACCGGCCAGCCGGTCCGCCTTCCGCCGTTACCGCTTGCCGGCCGCTACGCATGGACCATCTCCGCGCCCACCGACAACAGGCTCGCCGTGGCCGACGAGAACGGCGCGATCACTATCTGGGATGTGCGACGCCGCGAGTCCCTGCAGACCTTTCAGGACCGCGGCCGCACCGAAACGGTGTCCGTCGCACTGAGCCGGGACGGGGCGATGCTCGCCTCGGCCGGCTTCAACGGAACCATCGTGCTCCACAATCTGGAGGACGCACCGTTCAGCGGTTTCGCGGCACAGGTCAAAGACCTGAAGATCAGCCCGGACGGAACACGTGTCGCCTCGGCGGGCAGCGACGGCACCGTCCGCCTCTGGGACACCGACGGTAAGCAGGTGGCCGTTCTCAGCGGGCACCCAGACGAGGTCCAGGCCGTCGCGTTCAGCCCCGACGGGCTCCGGCTCGCCGCCGTGACCCGCAACAACATCGTGACGATCTGGGATCTCCAACGTGGACGGCACGCCACCCGACCGATCGTGTCCAAGGGGGTCGGTGCGTCCACGGACGTTGCCTTCGATCCTGGTGGCCGTCTCGTCGCAGCCGCCACGCTCGGCCCCTTCATCTGGGACGTCGGGGACATCAACAACCCGACTGACATCACAGCCAGGTTCCCGGCGCAGATCGTCACGTCGCTGGCCTTCACCCCGGACGGCCGCCGTCTCCTGGGCGCGAGCGTGGGCGGCTTCGTCAACACGTGGGACGTCACCACCGGCAAACTTCTCAGCCGAGTGAAGAGCCAGCAGGGCACAGTGCAGGACATCGCTGTCAGCCCTGACGGAGCTCTGCTCGCGACCGCCGGCGACAGTCGTAGCGTCAAGCTCTGGGATGCCGCGGCCGGCAGCGCACTCGCCGTTCTGCACGGCCACACCGCACCCGTCCAGGTCCTTGCCTTCAGTCGCGACGGCCGCAGGATCGCGTCCGCCGGTGACGACCGGACCATCATCATCTGGGACACCGTCACCCAGCAGCGGGTTACGACCCTCAGCGGCCATGGTGCGAGAGTCCGCGGGCTCGCCTTCACTGCGGCCGGAACTCTCATCTCCGGTGCCGAGGACGGCCGAATCGTCCGCTGGTCGTTCGACGTCCGCGCCGCCAGGGCTCAGATCTGCGCCAAGGCCGGCCGTGAGCTGACCCGGCAGGAGTGGACGAGGCACATCCCCTCAGAGCGGTACGACCCTTCCTGCGGCTCACCGCCGAGTCGCTGACTGAGCTGCGCAAACGTCCTGAGGGTTGTCCGACGTTGTTTGTCCGGCGCCACCGCCCTGTTGGACAACCTCGCGTCGAACCAGCCTGACTCCAGGACACGAGCCGTGCGGTGGATGTCCTGCCAGGAGTCCGACTGCCCGGGGAAAAGCCCAACGGGGGTCCCGGGCATCGGACGACACCGCGATGAAGGAGAACTCGATGAAGCGTTTGGCAGCACTGCTCGCATTGCTCGTGACCGTGCTCGCGGGCACGCTCGTCGCCGCCAGCCCTGCCCACGCTCGCAGTCAGCCGGAATGCGAGTCCTACGACGTCGTCAGCAACCAGGCCGGTTATCAGGTCGCCGCACCGGTCGGCAAGTACGGCGTCCTGCCGTGCTCGCTGGTCTGGGGCGACGGCGGACCGGGCACGGCGGCCCTCCAGTGGGCCCTGAACGACTGCTACCTCGCACCCGCCGGCAAAGTGCTGCTCAGCGATGACGCGGCGTTCGGCCAATTGACCTTCAACGCGCTGAAGTTCGCTCAGAGCAAGGCGGGCATCAGCGCGGACGGCCAGTTCGGGCCGCAGTCACGCGCGTCCCTGAAGTTCCCCGCCTACCAGGGCGGAACCTACGGAACCCGTACCTGTGCCCGCCTCGGCCGTCCGCTGCCGTAACTGCCGCTGGATAGGCCCCGCCGGCGGTGACAGCGCAAACGTTGTCACCGCCGGCTCAGCACGGTGCGCTGGGCTGGTGGACCTAGACCCTTGCTACGCCGGCTGCTACGCCGGCTTCGCCGTTCCGGGGCCACTCCGCAGCCTCCGGGAGCAGGTCGAAGATGCGGTCCATGGAGTACGGCTGGTACGTCGTCTCGGACTCGGCGATCTTCTCCCAGTCCGAGTTGGTGAACTGGAACATCCACAGGGCGTCCAACTCGAAGTCACCGTGTCCCTCGGGAAGGTGTTCGAACTCCTGCTTCATGGCGTCGACATCGAGGCCGGCGCTCGTCGTGTGGCTCTCAAGGTGAGAGCGCGCTGCCTCGTCGAGCATCAGCAGCTCAGCGATGGTGTGTGGCACAGGCGTCACTCCCCTGGCCAGCAGGTCACACAGGTCGACGCAGGTCTGCGCGAGCCGAACAAAGAATTCTGGCGGCTGCGCGATCAACGAAGCCGGAAACGCGACCGCGGGACCTTCGATCCCCCACATGAGGCCATCCGCCTGATCAACAAGGACCTCCGCCATACCGCACAACGACTCGTAGAGAGCAGCAGCCCAGCGAGGGCCGACGCTCCACGAGGGACATACGCAGACTTCTTCGTCGTCGTCCGAGCTCTCCATCAGGCAGCGGCACGATCCGCCGGGACCGCACTGGCCGATGCCGGCGTCATCACCTCGGCGTTCGGCATACGACGGACAGCCGTCGCAGTAGTCGCACCCATCGGCGGGACACTGCGCGGCGGGAAACAGCCCCGCCCAATCGATCTTGCTGCCATCCCTCGGCAGGTTGGGGACGTCGAGTTCGCTCACGAACCAGGTGGCAAGGAACTGCCGTTCATCGGTGACGTCGACGCGCTGTTGGGCTGCTTGGTCAAGCCCGGCTCGGACGCTTGCCGGAAGACTGAGCCAGAGGCCGGAGAAGTTCTCCTGCCCCTTGTCTGGAGAGTTCAACAGGTTGCAAATGGCGACCGCCTGGTGTGGCCAATCGACGGTCGCGATGGCATCCAGCTCGTTGCCGTTGCCTTTGTCGACGATTGCCATGACACGCGACTTGGTGGTGGTGTGTTGGGGCACGAAGGCGATTACTTCTCTGGGCACGACAGCTCCTCCCGGGCGCGCATGAGGGCACGCTGGGCTACGAAGTAGGAACAGAGGTCCGCGCTGGTTGTCCCGGTGCTTCCGTGGACTCCGCTTCGCGGGACATCAAATTAGCATGCCTGTCAATTGCAGGACCGACCCGCGAGCCGGAGCAGAGCCGATCGCTGAGGATCCGCATCTCACTCCCCGCCGGGCGGCGATCATTGCCGGCAGTGGTAGGCGCCGAAGCCGGAAGTTTGCTGCGACGCTACGGAGCCGCCCCGCCCGGCCCGAACAACGACGGGTTGCCGACATGCAACCCGCCGTTGCCCGGCTCGGGAGGGCCGCCGCTGATCAGTCGTTACGTCGGGACGACCGTCAGACGGCGGTGCGGGACCACTGCTGGTTGGTGCCGGAGTTGCACGAATACTGCTTGATGACCACTCCGTCCGCGGTCGCCGCAGCCGGCACGTCCACGCACTTGTTGCTGTGTCGTGCCCGGAGCTGGAAGTAGGCGCCGTTGGTGACCATCTGGAACTGCTGGTTGGCCCCGGTGCCGCAGGTGTACTGGACAAGCTCGGCGCCGTCGGCGGTCGACGCGCTCACCACGTCGAGGCACTTTCCGCTGTGCCGGCTGACGATGCGCCAGTACCCGCTGCCCGCGTCCTGGAACTGCCACTGCTGCCACGCACCACCGCCGTACGTGTACTGGCCGACACGAGCGCCGTTGGCGGTGTTCGGCTGCTGGACGTCCATGGCCTTGCCGCTGTGTCGCGCATCGATCCGGTAGAAGGTTCCCGTCGATGGTGGGGGCGTTGTCGGACCATCGCCGACGGTGTCGCCCCACGCGTACCGGATCCGGTCCGCGCCCGAGGTGTTGCGGACCGTCAGGTTGAGGTCGGTGCCGCTGCCGCTCAGCGCGAACATCGAGTACCAGTCGTAGCCGATGGTGCCGGTCTTGCCGCCGAGGGCGGGCCAGTAGGTGCCACCCATCTGGTTGTCGCGCATGACCTGGGCCATGGCGCGGATGTAGCGCACGAAGTTGTCGGTGCTGCCCGCGTCGGCATAGTTGCGGCCGTCGTTCATGGGAGCGCCGAACTCGGTCGCTACGGCGCGGGAGGCGCAGTTGCCGAGGCGGGCCTGGATGTGGCTGCGGAAGGCGTCGTAGGTCATCGCGCCGTAGAAGAAGGCGTAGTAGTGGAAGGACAGCAGTGTCGAGTTGAAGCGGCTGTCGTTGCAGATGTCGCGCAGGTCCTGGCTGAAGCCGGTGCCGCCGATCAGCACCCGGCTGGGCACCGCCGAGTAGTGGTAGGTGAGCCAGTTTGCGGCGACGTCGCGCCACTCCGCCGAGCTGTAGCCGTGCGGCTCGTTCATCGGCTCGAAGTAGACGTTGGTGTTCGTGCCGTAGGTGTTGGTCACGGTGGACCACATCGCGTTCCACGCGGCAAGGTTCGTGATCCTGCCGCCGGAGGCGGCGCCGTCCTCCCAGTAGGCGAGGATGACCTTGAAGCCGCGAGCGGTGGCCGCGTCGATCGCGCCTCGGTACGCCTCCCACCAGGCCGTCCCCACCGTGTGGGTGTTGATGGGCAGTCGGACGGTGTTGACTCCCATGGTGGACGCCATGTCGTCGTACAGCGCGTTGGCCTTGGCCCGCACCGTCGCGTTGCTGTCGGACGCGCTCAGGCCCTGTACGACGAGGGGGACGGTCTTGAAGTTGTCACCCAACACGGCCCAGTTCATGCCGCGGAACTGGTTGGTGGCGGCGGTGGCCGGCGTCGACGCGACGGCGACCACGCCAACCATCGCCGTCAACGCGGCCACCAGGGCGGAGAGCACCCGTCGATGTAGTACCACAGTCGAGACTCCTTGATCAGGGGCCAGCGTCAGCTGGTCACGCGGAAGGTGGCGTCGGCCCGGCTCTGCGCGTCGGGGACCGGGTCGAGTCGCAGCAGGTAGGCGTAGTGCCGGAGGTAGCGGTCCGGGTGGCTGTAGGACTGGAACGACGTCCACGAGGAGTTGGCTAGACCCGCGACCTGCCGGAAGGTGGCGTCGGCGGCGAAGGTGGCGGTGCCGTCGTTGGCCTCCAGTCGGAAGTCGTACCCGTAGTGGCGCAGGTAGTGGCCCGGGTAGTTGACCGACTGGATGGA
>NZ_JBEYSL010000480.1:0-5161 GCF_040642735.1 Micromonospora sp. NPDC047753
CCAGCCGGACGCCTGCCTCGTTGACCTCGTCGCCGGGTGCCTCGCTGTGGGCGGCGCAGAAGAGGGTGGCGCGGAAACCGCGCGACACCAACTCGGCGGCGATCCGTTCCACGTACACCTCGGAACCGCCACCCTCGGGGTTACGGGTGTCTCGCCAGTTGAGGAACAGCACGTGTCCGGGCATGCCGAAGCGACGCTCCACGCGAACCCTACTCTCAAGTAATTTAGGGACGCGCGTCACACTAGGGGCTGGGGTGCCGGCCGGCAATGCCCCGATGGGGCAGCGCTGATCGACTGGCGCTACGCGTTGACCGTGGGTGCCGGCGTGACCGTCGGCGCCGCGACGGCCGGTGCGGCCACCTCGGCGGCGGGTGTGCCGGACGCCTGCCCGCGCCTGGCCGGTCGCTTCCGACGCTGCGATCCGAGCACCTGCAGGGGCCGCTCGACGCCGTAGTAGCTGACGGTGGCGTACACCAGACCGAAGACCATGGTGAGTGCGAAGGTGTTGAACAGTCCGCCGGTGAAGAGCGGTCGGTCGTCGATCAGGTAGATCAATTCGATGACCAGCGGGTGCCAGAGGAACAGTCCGTACGAGACGGTGCCGAGCCATCGGGCGGACTTGGCGCCGAAGACCTCCTTGACCCGCGTCCGCCCACCGAAGGCCACCGGGATCAGGATCAGTGTCGCGATCGCGAGGTACAGGGCCAGCTTGGCGGCGAACTCCGCGGCTGTCGGACCGGCGAGGTCGCGGGGGCCGGCGATGGGCGTCGTCGCGATCGCCATCAGCCCGACCGCCGCTGCCCAGCAGGCAATCGGTGCGGAGGCGAGGTCGTCCAGCACGCGGAAGGCGGCGGGCGCTGTCCCGGTGCGCAGGGCGACGTGCGCCGCCGCCAGGGCCATCCCTGCGCTGAACCAGGCGGCGTACGAGGGGAGCCACATGGTGTGCAGGCCATTGCTGAGCCAGCCGAACCCCAAGAGTGCGAGCCATCCCGCAGTCACCAACAAACCCCCGCAGACGATCACGACGGTTCGGACGGGACGCCATGACCGACCAAGAGCGAGCACGGCTACCAGCGGCAGGATCAGGTAGAACGCGACCTCGGTGGCGAGGCTCCAGGTCTGGGTGAGCCCGGAACGCAACTGGCCGGGCCCGTAGATCTGGGTGAAGGTGAGGTGCCGAATCCAGTCACCGGCGGACGCCGGCTGATTCTGCGGCAGGACGATCAGGCAGACCAGCACCGCCAGCCAGTAGGCCGGCAGGATTCGTAGGGCCCGCCGCCAGAGGTACCGCCCGGCGCGTGGTCGGGCCTGTCCCGTTGCGGCGCTCAGTGCCCACGGTCGGAACAGCAGGAATCCGGAGAGCACGAAGAAGATGGCAACGCCGACGTCGAGCCGGGCCAGCCATCCGCCCCACGTGGTGTTCATGGTGGCGGCGGTCTGGAACCCGACGTGGTGACCGACAACCGCCACGGCGCCAATTGCTCGCAGCGCGTCGAGGGCGGGGAGTCGGTCGGTTACCGAAGTCTGCGGAACTGTTGGCGCGGCGGCTGTGGACATCTGGACATCCAGGGGGTCGCTTTGAAGGTGACCGGAGAGTAACCTCCCGCCATGTTAAGGATCGGGTGCCCCGGACAACAGGTCGTAGGGCGGCAGGCTACAGGAGGATGAGTGAAGCTTCGCGTGGGCGCCGCGCTCTTCGGGCTCGGTGTTTTGTTGCTGGTCTTCGCGGCTGGGCTGCCGTTCTACGTGGCCCCCTCCGTGACCAAGCTCCCTTATGATCTTGAACCAACGACGTCCGTCGCGGAGGCGAAGAACGCCAAGTTCCTGAAGATCACTCGTGTCGGCGAGTCGGTGAGCATCGAGGTTCTGCAAGGTGACCTCGTCTCCAGCGTCGAGGTCATTCCTCAGCCGGACGACACGAGGGACCGGCTACCCGAGGAGCTCAAGGGCGACGCGGTGATCTGGGACGTCTACCAGACGGTCCGGCGTGCCGACACCCCGGATGTGGTCAGCCAGTACAGCACCGAGCTGGCCCTCGACCGGATCTCCGGCGCGGCTGCCCCGTGGAAGGAGCAGTGGCTCAACGAGAGCGGCGCGGAGCAGACTCCGGTCGGGAACGTGAGTTACTCCGGCCAGATCTACAAGTTCCCGTTCGGCACCGACAAGCGGGCCTACCAGGTTTTCGACCGTGACCTGAAGCGGGCCGTCCCGGCGAAGTTCGTCGGCACGGAAAAGATCAAGGGCATCGAGGCGTACCGCTTCGAGCAGCGGATCGAGAACGAGGTGCTGAACACCCCGGAGGCGAGCCTCAAGCCGCTGCTCGGCAGGTTCGCCCCCGGCGCCACCAGCGGTCAGATCGTCTACAGCAACACCCGTACGCTCTGGATCGACCCGGTGACGGGCTCCTACGTGAAGGTCCGGGAACAGCAGAACAAGGAGTTGCGCCCCGACACCGGCGCCGCCACGGTGCTGCTGGACGCGGACTTCAACTACAACGACGACACTGTCACTCGCAGTGTCGAGACGGCCAAGGACAACCGCTTCAAGATCGGCCTGATCAGTTTCTGGGGCCCGATCGCCGCCGGCGTCCTTGGTCTGATCGCCCTCGTCGTCGGCGTATGGCTGGTGACGCGGACCAACGACGGTGCTGCCCGGCACCGCGCCGACCCGGCTGTGGCACCCGGCACCGACCCGACTCGCACGCGGGTGGACCAGGAACCGGTACGCGACGCGGAAACCGCCGAGCAGCCCAGGACCGAGCCCGCAGCAGGTCCACTGACCGACGAGATCCCGCCGGCGTCGACGAACTGGAAGTCTGAGGACCCGACGGTGCCGACCCAGCGCCCGGCGCACGGCGAGGTGGAGCAGCGCTGACGGGTACGACAGGAAGCACGACCGGGGGGTGGGCCGCGATGCGGTCCACCCCCCGGTCGTGGAGCGGCACCTGCCTCTAATGCCCTGCGCGGCGCACGGCGTACCGCGTGCAGACCCAGTCCTCGCTGTACAGCAGATCGCGCCACTGCCCGACGATGTCCCCGTCGTGTGCGGCCATGAGCCGCACCATGTCGGTGTGCGGGACGACCGTCATCTTCATCGGCGCCGGGTAATTGAGCAGGTGGCGCTGTGCCCAGCTGATCAGGCGGGACGGTGCCAGATGCCAGACGATGCCCCTGGCCGTACGCCCCCGCTCGGTTGGCAACCCGATGACGGCGGTGCCGCCCGGCCGCAACACGCGCAGGAACTCGGCCAGATAGTGATCGATCGCGGGGCGCGGCAGATGTTGCAACACCAGAGCGCTGTAGACCAGGTCGAAGTGACCGTCGGGAAACTGGCTCAGGTCCGGTGCGTCGTTGAGGACGAACC
Organism: Micromonospora sp. NPDC047753; assembly: GCF_040642735.1. NCBI lineage: Bacteria > Bacillati > Actinomycetota > Actinomycetes > Micromonosporales > Micromonosporaceae > Micromonospora > Micromonospora sp. NPDC047753. Next base: position 3,364 of record NZ_JBEYSL010000480.1, read on the forward strand.
GGATGTTCTCGGCGCTCCGGTTCAGTCGCCGGGCGGTTTCCAGCATGGTCGGGGCGATGTCCACACCGACGACCTCGTCCGCGTGTGGTGCGAGTGCCTGCGACAGTCGCCCGACGCCGCAGCCGAAGTCGAGCACCCGCTCCCAACGGGTGGGCAGGCCGAGTTGGCGAAGTTGGCCGGTCGTCTCCTCGACGTCGGTGCGGCCGGTGGCCAGGAACTCCCCGACGTCCCACCGTCCGCCGCGTTTTCCGGGCTCAACGAGTACGGCCCAGAGTGGATCTTCAGCTCCGAGCTTGGTCCAGTGGCGTCGCACGTCGTTCAGATGCACGCCGAAACCCTAGGACCTCGGGCCGTTCGGTGGGGTCCTGCTGTCTCCGGGATCGCCTGGATGTTCGGACGGGAGGAGGAGCCGAACGGCTCTCCGCGACCTGCGCACTTTACATCCGTTACCTAATTGTAATTCGTCGATGCCCTGCCACTCTCCGCTGTCGGGGAGCAGGGTTGTGACGTATTTGTCGCATGGCGAGGCTTCTGTCCACACAGGTACTTCCACGATTCGTGACGTCGGCCTGCTGTTGGGTCGCCCTCGTGTTACCGCCGGATGGTCAGGGGGTTGTGAGCTGCGCCGCAACGGGTGCACGATCAGGCTCGATCGTTACCCGCCGGTAACACATGACGGGCCCGCTGCGGGGCCGCCAGTCCGGACCGGCCACCTGAGGAGGAACCCGTGCAGGATCGGTTTGAGGATCAGGGTCGTACCCGGTGGCGGCGGTTCGCCGCCATGGCGGTCCCCGCCACCGCCGCCGTCGGCGCCATCCTGTTCGGCATGTCGACCGGCGCCATCGCGTCCGACGTCACCGTGTCCGGACAGACGTTCAAGATCGGCGCGACCCGCCTTGAGGGCGACGGCTTCAAGCAGTACGGCGGTGTCGTCCGCGAGAAGGGTGAGAACGGCAAGACCCACCCGATCGCCGTCGCCGAGATCAGGAGCGCGGAGCTCTACAACCTCTGCCAGTCCATCCGCTCCGACCTGCCCGGCCTGCCGGTGGTGCTCACCATCAACGCCGGTGAGGGCAAGGAGCCTGCCCGGGCCAAGGACCTGCTGATCGCCATGGACTCGCTCGACGGCAACGCGACGTTCACCAACATCAAGATTGGCCGGGACGCGACGGACCTGAACGCCACGGCGCAGAAGGGTTCGTTCGGCCAGAACTCCGACCACGTCACCATCACGAACCTGCAGCAGGTGTCCCGCTACACCACGGCGGCCACCTTCAACCTGGTCGGCCTCCGGTTGAAGGTCAACGTGGGCGATGACGCCAAGGGCAAGGAGTGCTTCTGAGGTGACTGGGTCCGCGCTGGACGACCACCGCGGGCCCCGGCCCCTGTCCCCGTCCCGCTCCGCCAGGAGGAGTACGTGACAACCGCCAACGCGTCCCACGCCCGGCCCGGCGGTACGGCCCAGGCGTGGCAGACCTTCCGCCGCTGGCAGCGGAGCCGACCGTTCTGGGGTGGTCTCTTCATCGCCCTGGCCGGGGTGGCGATGTTCGCCTCCACCCGGATGACGATCAACGGCCTGAGCTTCCACAGCGGAGCCACCGGCCTGCTCTCGCTCCTGATCCCGGTCATCCTGGTGACCTGCGCCCTGCTGCTCTGGTTGAGCCCGGCGCAGCGGCTGTTCTACTCGGTCGTCGCGGCGGTCACACCCCGGCCACCCTGCTCGGGCAGCCGGTGGACAGCGTCCGGGACCTGCTGCCCGAGTCGGACGTGGTGATCCTGCGGACCGCGGCGGCCCGGG
>NZ_JBEYSL010000481.1:0-5151 GCF_040642735.1 Micromonospora sp. NPDC047753
CGGGCTCGGGTGAGCCCGCCCGCCGCGACGGTCAGCAGTTGCGGAGTTCGGGGGACTGGTTGAGCAGTTGGCCACGGGTCGACACGAAGCGGCGGTAGCGCTCGCCGTCGACGGCCGATGGGCGGAACGCGGCGACGCGGTGGCAGTTCTGGAAGGCCAGGCGTACGCCGAAGTGTCGCTCCAGGCCACCGCGGATGGCGTCGCTGGCCAGTGCGCGGAGCAGTTGACCCCGGTCGGCGTCGGTGGGCGGCGGAACGACGTTGTCGGCCAGGTCGTCGTCGCCGGCCTCCAGTTCGGCGACCACCCGGCTGACGGTGGCCCAGGCGTACGGCAGCGAGTCACGGACGCAGGCGATGAACGCCTCGTCGTCGATGGGGCCGCGTTCGGCGGCGTCCAGCAGTGCGGGCGGGACAGTGAGCGACATGGTTCTCCTCCGCTACAGCTAATGATTACCGTTTCCAATAACGGCGTCGACTGAGCAGACCACGTCTCTCGCAGGACGTCAACGATGGCCCGGCGCGCCACGCCGCGACCCACCCGTGTCCTGGGACGAGCGGCGGCGTCAGGGTCGGCGGGGATGGCCCTTGAGGTGCCGGCCCAGTTCGCGGGCGATCTCCCGGTTGGCGTCGCGCTCGGCCAACGTCTGCCGCTTGTCGTAGGAGCGCTTGCCCTTGGCGAGGGCCAGTTCGACCTTGGCGAAGCCGTTCTCGAAGTACATCGACAGCGGAACGAGGGTCACCCCGCCCTCGCGGACCTTGTCCAGGATCCGGTCGATCTCGGCGCGGTGCAGCAGCAGCTTGCGGTTGCGGCGCGGGGCGTGGTTGGTCCACGTGCCGTAGGCGTATTCGGCGATGTGAAGGCCGTACAGCACGATCTCACCGTCGCGCTCGTGCGCGAAGGCGTCCACCAGCGAGGCCCGCCCCTCGCGCAGCGACTTGACCTCGGTGCCGACCAGCACGATGCCCGCCTCGTACGTGCGCAGCACCGTGTACTCGTGCCGGGCCTTCTTGTTGGAGGCGATCAACCGGCGGGTGGGTGGCTTGGACGGGGTCACCAGGCGACGATATCCGGCCGTCGGAGCAGTCGTACCGGCCGGCTCAGTCGTGTGCGGGGCGCGCCGGACGTAGTCGCGCGGTGAGGTCCCTCACCGCGTCCCCGAACGCCTCCTGCGACTCACACGGCCAGTGTCCGAGGATCGGCGGCGGAACGCTGTCGCTGGGCGCCGGCACCACGTCCTGCGGGTCGGTCAACCGCCGGTCCACCATCGCCGCCGGCCCGGTCAGCGTCTCGGCCTCCCCGGGACGGTGGGAGGCGAAGATCCAACCGCCGATCGGGTCGGTGTCGCGCCACAGGTTGATCCAGCGCCAGCCGACCCGTTCGCCGATCTCCCGCAGCGCCGGGTCGTCGGCGTACGCCGGGAAGAGCCGGGAGTAGAGCCGGCCCAGCGGTGAGCCGTAGGTCAGGAGGGCGACCCGGTGGGTGATCCGGGTGGGCAGTTGCAGAACCGCGGCGGCGAGCAGTACCGAGCCGTGGCTGTGCCCGGCCAGCAGCACGCCCTGACCCTGTTCCACCAGGTAGGTGATCCGCTTGGCCAACTCCGGCACGGCCCGCTCGGCATAGCAGGGCGGCGCGAACGGGTGCGCCGCCCGGGGCCAGAAGGTGCCCAGATCCCAGAGCACCCCCACGTACCGGCGGAACTGCGGTGTCCGGTACGCGAAGATGCCGCCCACCACCAGGCCGAGCAGGATCGCGGCGATCACGTAGCTACCCGACCCGATCAGGAAGTTGACCATGCCCTCCGGCACTCCGACGTAGCGCTGCGCCACGTCCCCGGGTAGGAGTTGGAGCAGGCCGAGCAGGCTGGTGGCCAGGCCGAGCGCCGCCAGGCTGGCGTACACCACGGAGAGCGGTTCCAGATTCTCGGTGAAACGGGCGCGGGCCACCGCCTGCTCGACCCGCCGCAGCCGGGCCGCCGCGTGCGGCGGCGCGTCCGGGAAGTCGGCGGCCACGATCGCCCGCGCGGCCTGCCGCCGCCCGCGCCGGGTCATCCTGGTGACCAGGCCGGCCACCAGCAGTGCGGTCACCACGGCCAGGAAAAACCCGAAGATCGCCCATTTGTACGCCAGGGGAGGACTGGTCTCCAGGCCGTCCGCGGTCGTCCCGTTGCGGTCGAGCAGGTCCGCCACCCGGAAGACCAACTCGGCCGAGAACGCCACGGCGAGCCCAGCCGAGATCGTCATGAAGACCGGCGCTCCCAACGCGCGGATGGGTGACCTGCGCTGCCCGCCACCCCGCCGCCAGATCACCAGCACGGCGAGCGCGACCACCAGCACGGTCTGGCTGACGAACAGCCAGGCCACGATCGCGCTGTAGCCGGGCAGCACGCCGCCCTGCGGCCACGGCGCCGGGCTGATGACGATGTGCACGATCACCAGCATCGTCAGGCCGCAGGCGATGGTGCGCAGCCCGCGGAAGACCCCGTCCACCCGGGGCGACGGGTCGGTGCGGTCGATGCTCCGCACCACCGTGACCAGGACCAGGCAGCTCAGCAGCACCACTCCGGTGGCCGTCAACAGGATCACCATCACCCACGAGCGGTGCTGGCTGGCTCGCGCGGTCAGCAGGCTGCCGCTGAGCGTGGCGAACGCCGCCGCGACGTGGACCGAGCGCAGCCGACCCACGAGCGGCTCGCCGTCCCACTGGCCGACGGCGCTCAGTTGGTGTTTCGACATCGTCGTCGACGGCGTCCGGAACGCGTCGAAGGAATGGCCCGGGCGAGCGCCCAACCACCAGACGAGCCCGATGGCGGCGACCGGCACGAGCGCCAGCACACCCAGGCGCAGCCCGGTCGGGCGCCCGCCGAGCCAGGACAGCCAGGTCCGACCGGCCAGGCACGACGGGGTGCCCATGCAGCGCCACGCGATCAGGTCCAACGCCACCCCGACGATGGAGAGCACGTAGAGCATGGTGAGAGTGAGGGCGAGCACCCGGCACAGCGCCATGAAGCCGCGCTTCGAGACGGTGTTCGCCGGCCGCATCCACAGGGCCACGTTGCAGAGCATGAACGGCAGCAGGAAGACCAGCGACAGGGTCCGCACGGCTGTGCCGGACGGCAGGTCACTCCAGCGGTACGCCTCCAGCGTCACCCCGTCCGTACCGGTCGAGTCCGGGTATCCGGGGCGCGGTCGGTAGAAACCTCCGCTGCGGTCGCCGGCTACCTGGTAGACGTACGGCCGGTCCAACACCTGGTCCGCGCCCGCGCCGGAGACACCGTGCACTCGCAGCTCCACGATCCCGCCCGACGTCGGCGGTCCGTTCGGTGTCGCGTCGGCCATGGGCCCCCCGAGGTGTGCGCGGCAACCGGGCGGGTCGTCGATGTCCGGCCACCCGCGCGGCGTTCCGGCTTACCCGTCTGCGGGGCGGTCAACCGTGGGGTCGGGCGCCGGCGATGGTGCGGTCGACCGTCGGCAGGTGATTTCATGGCGCCATGGCGAACCCGGTGATCCTGACCGTCGACGACGACCCCGTGGTGTCCCGGGCGGTGGCCCGCGACATCCGGCGCCGCTACGGCGACCGCTATCGGGTGTTGCGAGCCTCTTCCGGCCCAGAGGCGCTGGACGCGCTGCGCGAGGTCAAGCTGCGCGGCGAACAGGTGGCGCTGCTGCTGGCCGACCACCGGATGCCGGAGATGACCGGCGTCGAGTTCCTCGAAGCGGCGATGGACATCTTCCCGGCCGCCCGTCGGGTGCTGCTCACCGCGTACGCGGACACGGACGCCGCGATCGAGGCCATCAACGTGGTCGACCTGGACCACTACCTGCTCAAACCCTGGCACCCGCCGGAGGAGAAGCTGTATCCGGTGGTCGATGGGTTGCTGGAGGCGTGGGCGGTCACCCCGGACGCGGCCAGCGCGGAGATCCGGGTCGTCGGGCACCGCTGGTCGGCGCCGTCGTTCAAGGTCCGCGACTTCCTGGCCCGCAATCTGGTGCCGTACCGGTGGCTGTTGTCCGACGATCCGGAGGGCGTCCGGTTGCTCGACGCGGCCGGGGCCACCGAGGCGGACGTGCCGCTGGTGGTGACGCCGGAGGGCAAGGCGTTGGTTGCCCCGAGCGAGGCCGAGTTGGCCGCGCTGGCCGGGTTGACTGTGGTGCCGGCGTGTGACTTCTACGACCTGGTGGTGATCGGCGGCGGCCCCGCCGGTCTCGGTTCGGCGGTGTACGGCGCGTCGGAGGGGCTGCGCACCGTGCTCGTGGAGCGACGGGCGACCGGCGGTCAGGCCGGGCAGAGCAGCCGCATCGAGAACTACCTCGGCTTCCCGGACGGTGTCTCCGGCGCACAGTTGACCGATCGGGCCCGACGGCAGGCGGTCAAGTTCGGCGCCGAGCTGCTCAGCGCCCGGGAGGTGGTCGGTCTCAGCGAGGCCGGCGGTGCCCGACTGCTGCGTTTCGGCGACGGCACCGAGATCGCCGCGCACACCGTGGTGCTGGCCACCGGCGTGTCGTACCGGGTGCTCGACGCCCCCGGGCTGGCCGACTTCACCGGGCGGGGGGTGTTCTACGGCGCCGCCGCCACCGAGGCGCCGAGCTGCGTCGAGCAGGACGTCTACATCGTCGGCGGTGCCAACTCCGCCGGCCAGGCGGCGGTCCACTTCTCCCGGTACGCGTCGAGGGTGCACCTGCTCATCCGTGGTGCGGACCTGACCGCCTCGATGTCGCGTTACCTGATCGACCAGCTGGAACGGATCGACCGGATCACCGTGCACCCGCACACCGCAGTGGTCGGCGGGGCGGGAGAGGACCACCTGGAGCGGCTCACCCTGTGCGACACCCGCACCGGGGAGGCCCGCTCGGTCGACACCTCCTGGCTGTTCATCTTCATCGGCGCGGAGCCCCGCACCGACTGGCTGGACGGGGTGCTGGTCCGCGACGACCGTGGTTTCATCGTGACCGGTCCGGATCTGCTCGCCGGGGGGCGACGGCCGGCCGGCTGGTCGTTGTCGCGCGACCCGTACCACCTGGAGACCAGCGTGCCGGGCGTGTTCGCCGCCGGGGACGTGCCAGGAGCTGTCGCACCATCGGGATACGGTGTGGGGCGTGGCAAAGCCTGTCCGCCGTGGCCGTGGCCGAGGTCGTCCTCGGCGAGTTCAGCGCA
>NZ_JBEYSL010000482.1:0-5149 GCF_040642735.1 Micromonospora sp. NPDC047753
CCTCGTACCAGGTCGACGAGGAGGTGGTCCAGGAGTTCCGCCGCCACCACCCGGAGGACCGGTCGCTGGTCGACGCCGCGGCCTGGGCTGCCTGGTCGGCGGCTTCCCTGGTCGGTGCCCGGCAGGTGGCCGATCCGGTGACCGGACCGCCGCCCCAGCGCCACGGCTGACCACCGCCCCGCATCCGGACGTGCCACCCGGCCGCCGGGTGGCGCATCCGCGGGTGCAGAGCAAAGGCTGCGGACATGGAAGCGGCGGCGGGCGAGGTGGGTCCGGCGCCAACTGAGCATTGTGGAAGAAAGACGATGCGCCGCGAGCCGGAAGGGTGGGAGGGGATGCCGTCCGCAGGGCTCGGGCGGTGACCGCTACGGCGACTGGAGGCCAGGATGAGTGTTGATGCGGCGCGACCCGGGAGGGTCGGCCCGACCAACTGGTGGAACGGTGCCCACCACCGTACCGCGCTGAACCTGTTCATGGTCGTGGTGCTGGCGCACTGGGCCGAGCACCTCACGCAGGCGTTCCAGATCTGGGCGCTGGGCTGGCCCGTGCCGGAGGCGCGCGGAGTGCTCGGTCTGTACTTCCCCTGGCTGGTCACCTCGGAATGGCTGCACTACGCGTACGCGCTGGTGATGCTGGTCGGCCTGTGGCTGCTGCGCGGCGGTTTCGTGGGCCGGTCGCGCACCTGGTGGATGGTGGCCTTCGGGATCCAGTTCTGGCACCACATCGAGCACCTGATGCTCTTCGTGCAGGCTCAGACCGGCACGTTCTTCTTCGGCCGTTCGGTTCCCACCAGCATGTTGCAGCTGGTCCTGCCCCGGGTCGAGCTCCACCTGTTCTACAACACCGTGGTGTTCCTGCCGATGGTGATCGCGATCATCCTGCACCTACGGCCGAACCGGGCCGAGTCCGCGCTGATGACCTGCAGCTGCGCCCCACGGCTGACCGTGGCGCCCAGCATGCCGTGACGGCGTCGGAGGCAGCGCGTCCGGGGCCCGGGTCCCGCTGGTTCGGGTACCTCGTCGCCGTTGTGGTCTGCGCGGTGGTGGCGCTGGCCGCACTCACCGACAAGCCCACCGCCCGGGTCGCCGCGGTGACGCCGGCGGACGGCGCGACAGTGGCCGGTCCGCCGGCCGAGGTGGTGGTCACCTTCGAGGGCACGGTGCGGGCGAGGGAGTTCCATCTGGCCGTCGCGCCGGCCGGTCAGAGCCGTTCGATAGCGGCCGGTCCGGCGAAGCTGGAGGAGCAGCGGTTGGTGCTGCCCGTCCGCGTTCAGACCGCCGGGGCGTATCTGGCCGCGTACCACGTGTTGTTGACCGACGGACGGCAACTGAGTGGCACGACCCGGTTCACCGTGGCCGCTGCCGGGCCGCCCGTGTCGGTGGCCGCCGACGCCCCCTCGGTCGGGCCCGGTGGGCACCAGCACGGTGCCGACGATCCGCTCAGCGTGGGCCTCCTCGTGCTGGACCTGCTGCTGGTGGTGGTCGTGGCCGTCGTGCTGCTACGCCGGCCCCGGATCCGGGAGGGGCGACGCTGACGGTGACCGGGAGCGCATGAACGAAGGCGCGCGAGATGCGGCCGGCGTACGACGATGGGTACGCCGGCCGCGGCACGTCGCCGGGCCGTGAGGGAGGACGACGATGCCGACGACCCTGGGTTCGATACGGCGGCTGGTCCTGACGCCGTCACTGGCGGAGACGACCTTCGCCCGTCGCGGCTTCCCCGTGACGCCCGGCCCGGTGACCCGCCGCCTCGAGGCGATTCCGCAGGCGGTGATCTGCGGGTTCGAGTGGGGCATCGACATGCGCGACCAGTGGGAGCTGGAACGTCGTCTGGAACTGGTCGAACCGGAGATGCGCGGCTTCGCGTACGAGGGTGCGGCGATGGCGCTCACGGTCATCGACGCGATGCCGGGGCCGCGCCGCCACCGAGCCCGGGAGCTGCTCTCCGGTCCGGGCCGGCCGCACACCTTCCTGACCTACATCGGCATCGGGTTCGCCATGGCCCGCCTGCCGCGCCCACTGTGGAAGGGTGTGCTGCCGGATCTGACCGGCACCCCCTACTACCCGACGATGAGCTGGCTGGCCGTCGACGGCTACGGCTTCGACCGGGCGTACTTCGAGACCGAGCGGTGGGTGACCCGGCAGGAGCTGCTGCCCGCGTACCCCTGGCAGGGGCGGGCGGACTACTTCCCGCGCGCCGTCGACCAGGGCATCGGCCGGGCGCTCTGGTTCATCCACGGGGCCGGCGCGGCGGACGTCGCCGCGGCGGTGCGGCGGTTCGCGCCCGCCCGGCAGGCCGACCTGTGGAGCGGTGTCGGCCTGGCGGCCACGTTCGCCGGCGGCGCCGACCTGGGCAGCCTGCGCTCGCTGGTGGACGCCGCCGGAGAGGACCACGCGCACCTGGCGCAGGGCGCGGTCTTCGCGGCGAAGGCCCGGCACTTCTCCGGTTTCCAGCCGGCGCACACCGAGGTCGCGCTGACGGCGCTGGCCGGGATGTCGGTCGAGGCCGCCGCCGCCCTGGCCGACGACGTCGCGGTCGACAGCCTCGCCGACGACGCCGAACCGGACTACGAAGTGTGGCGCCGCCGCATCCGCGCTCATTTCCCGGTGCCCGCGACGCGCGTGTCGTAGCGATTCCCGCTACCCATTTAGGCGCCCATTTTCCGGGCGCGGCACCTGCCTGCCCGAGGTCGGTTCAAAGCGCCGCAACAATGAAGAAGAATGTCCTCGCCCGGGCTGCGAATATTGGCGACATATCTATTGCCCTGGGGGTGCTGATGAGAGCTTGGCGAAGGCTGCGACGGCGTGTCCTGACCCCTGACATCTCCCAGACGACGTGTGCCGTCCGGGGCTTCCACGTCACTGACGAAGCGACGCGCGAGCGCTTGGAGACCGTCGGCGGGTCCTTCCTCGCCGGCTTCGGCGAGGCCGCGGAGGCCCGAGTCGTGGCCGACGTCGTGGCCCCGCTGGAGCGGCTGGCGCCAACCTGGCGTGGCTTCGCCTACGAAGGCGCGGCCATGGGCCTGAGCATCCGCGACGCGCTGCCCGGGCGGGGCGGGCGGGTGGCCGAGTTCCTCGCCGGCCCCGGCGACCCGCACGTCTACATGGCGTACGTCGGGGTGGGCTGGGCGATGGCCCGGCTGCCCCGGTTCCTCTGGTCCCGGCTGTACGCGCCGGACCCGCTGCTGCGCTGGCTGGTGCTGGACGGCTACGGCTTCCACCAGGCGTACTTCCGCACCGGAAGCTACATCGAGCAGCGCTACCGCGAGGAAACCTTTCCCTGGCCCGGCGACGACCCGGGCAGGTACGCGGTGCGTGCGATCGACCAGGGCGTCGGCCGGGCCTCCTGGTTCGTGGTCGGGGCCGATCCGGACCGGCTGGCCCGCCTGTTCGCCGGGTTTTCGGAGCGGCGTCGGGCGGACCTGTGGGCCGGTGCCGGGCTGGCCGCCACCTATGCCGGCGGCGCTGACGAGGCGGGGCTGGAGCGGCTGCGCGAGCTGTCCGGGTCGTACCGGGGCGACCTGGCCCAGGGGTCGGCCTTCGCGGCCGGGGCCCGGGTGCGCGCCGGCCTGACGGTGCCGCACAACGAGGTGGCCACCCGGGTGCTGTGTGGGTTGTCGACGCGGGACGCTTCGGCGGTCACCGACGACACCCGGATCGGGGTGGCCCCGGCGAACGGCTTCCCCGCGTACGAAGTGTGGCGGCAACGGATCAGGAACGCGCTCGTGCCGATTCGGAAAAATTGATTTGCTTCATTCACCGAAGACCGTGCGCGAATTGTTCCGTGCTGCGCCGGGCGTTTGAGGAAGGGCGTAGTCAGTATGACAAGAATCGCTGTGGTGGGCATGGCGTGCCGCTATCCCGACGCCACGTCTCCGCGGGAGTTGTGGGAGAACGCACTGGCTGGCCGGCGGGCCTTCCGGCGGCTGCCCGACGTGCGGTTGAAGCTGGACGACTACTGGGACGCCGATCCGAAGACCCCGGACCGGTTCTACTCGCGCAACGCGGCGGTGATCGAGGGGTACGAGTTCGACCGGGTGGCCTACAAGATCGCCGGCAGCACCTTCCGCTCCACCGACCTCACCCACTGGCTGGCGCTGGACGTCGCCGCCGCGGCGCTGGCCGACGCCGGCTTCCCGATGGCCGAAGGGCTGCCCCGGGAGCGGACCGGCGTGGTCATCGGCAACAGCCTCACCGGTGAGTTCTCCCGCGCGAATCAGCTCCGCCTCCGCTGGCCGTACGTGCGGCGGATGGTCGGCGCGGCGCTCAAGGAACAGGACTGGGACGACGACCAGCTCGCCACCTTCCTGGACGGCTTCGAGGCCACCTTCAAGAGTCCGTTCCCGGAGGTCGACGAGGACACCCTGGCCGGCGCCCTGTCGAACACCATCGCCGGGCGGATCTGCAACCACTTCGACTTCAACGGTGGCGGATACACCGTCGACGGTGCCTGCTCCTCGTCGCTGCTGTCGGTGGCCACCGCCTGCAAGACGCTGATCGACGGCGACGTGGACGTAGCGATCGCCGGCGGCGTCGACCTTTCCATCGACCCGTTCGAGATCATCGGCTTCGCCAAGACCGGTGCGCTGGCCACCGGCGAGATGCGGGTCTACGACCGCTCCTCCAACGGCTTCTGGCCGGGCGAGGGCTGCGGCATGGTGGTGCTGATGCGGGAGGACGAGGCCCGCGCCGGAGGGCACCGCATCTACGCCTCGATCGCAGGCTGGGGCATCTCCTCCGACGGCAAGGGCGGCATCACCCGGCCCGAGATCAACGGCTACCAGCTGGCGCTGCGCCGAGCGTACGAGCGCACGGGCTTCGGCATCGAGACCGTCGGGCTGTTCGAGGGCCACGGCACCGGCACCAAGGTCGGCGACGCGACCGAGTTGGAGGCGTTGTCGCTCGCCCGCGCCGAGGCGGACCCGTCGGCGCCGCCGGCCGCGATCGGTTCGGTGAAGGGAATGATCGGTCACACCAAGGCAGCAGCCGGAGTGGCCGGCCTGATCAAGGCGGCGATGGCGGTGCACCAGGAGGTGCTGCCGCCCGCCATCGGCTGCGTGGACCCGCACGCGCTGATCAGCGAGGGCACCCCCGCGCTGCGGGCACTGCGCCGGGCGGAGGCCTGGCCCGCTGACACACCGGTTCGCGCC
>NZ_JBEYSL010000483.1:0-5138 GCF_040642735.1 Micromonospora sp. NPDC047753
CTCCGAGACCGGCCGCGGCGCCACCAAGGTCATCCCGGGTAGCCACCTGAAGAACTCGCTGCCCCGGCCGGCGGACCTGACCGTGCAGAACCCCGACCCGGAGGGCACGGTGGAGATCACCGCCAACCCGGGCGACGCCTTCATCTTCGACCGCCGGCAGTGGCACTCGCGGTCGACGAACCTGTCGACCATCACCCGCAAGATGCTCTTCGTCGGCTACACCTACCGGTGGATCCGTCCGCTGGACGAGCTGCACCCCGACGTGAACGGCGAGTGGTACCGCAACCGCACCCCGGTGCAGCGCCAGCTGATCGGTGAGGGCACCCACACCGCCAACTACTGGGGCATCAACTGGGACGGGTACGTCGACGACGAGATCCCGCTGCGCAAGGAGCTCAAGGAGCGCGGTCTGCTCGACCGCAACATCCCCTGGCTCCGCTGATCCCTGCTCGTAGAACGGCCCCCCGTCACGCTCAGCGATGACAGGGGGCCGTTCCGCATGTCGACGCCGGCGGTCGCCGGCCGCGTGGGCTTACGCCGACCAGCTAGCCACGGGCGGCGAGGCGGCGGCGGGCCTTCTCCCGGATCGACTCCGGCAGGTCCTCCGCCTCAAGCAACCGAGGCAGCAACTCCGGCTCCAGGCTGGTCGCCCGGAACACCTCGCCGATGGTCACACCGTGCGCCGGCCGGTCCACCACCTCGACCGGGTCGCCCGGGCCGACCTCCCCCTCACGCAGCACCCGCAGGTAGGCGCCGGGCAGCGCCCGGGCGGTGAACCGCTTGATCAGATCCGGTACGCCCCAGAACCCGGCGAAGGTGGTGCACGGCGTACGTGGCTTGGTGACCTGGAGCAGTGCCGAACCGACCAGCCACTGCTCACCGATCACCGCGCCGGTCACGTCGACCGCGTAGGTGGACAGGTTCTCCCCGAAGCCACCCGGTCGGACGTCGCGGCCCAGCTCCGCCGCCCACCATGCGGCGTCCTCCTCCGCGTAGGCGTAGACCGCCTGGTCGGGGCCGCCGTGATGGGCTCGCTCTCCGATGAAGTCGCCGACCACCCCGTCGAAGCGGATCGGCACGGGGCCGTCCACCGGCCGTTTGTCGATGCCGCTGCGCCCGCTCGCATCGCCGGCCCACTCCGCCTCGGTCACCACGCCGAGGTTCACCGCTGCCACCCTGCCCGTCATGACGGCCAGCCTAGTGGCGGTCCACCGCCGAGCAGTCCACCCCGCTTCGGGTTGGCACCGCCCAGCCCTCCCGACGCGGGCTCAGCCCTTGACGGCGCCGGCCACCAGGCCGGAGACCATCCGGCGCTGCACCAGCAGGAAGAAGATGATGACCGGCAGGGTGAACAGGGTGGAAGCGGCCATCACCGGCCCCCAGTTGGTGTCGTCCCGACCGAAGAAGAAGGTCATCGCCACCGGCAGGGTGTAACTGCCCTGGTCGTTGATGAACGTCAACGCGAAGATCAGCTCGTTCCACGCGGTGATGAAAGAGAAGATGCTGGTCGCCACCAGGCCGGGCGCGACCAGCGGGAAGAGCACCCGGCGGAAGATCTGGGCCCGGCTGGCCCCGTCGATCGCCGCCGCCTCCTCCAGTTCCTTCGGCACCGCGGCGACGAAGCCGCGCAGCATCCAGACCGCGAACGGCAGCGAGAAACCGAGGTACGTGAGGATCAGGCTGGGCAGGGTGTTGTAGAGCCCGAGCCGCTGGATCATCAGGAACAGCGGGATGACCAACGCCTCCAGCGGGATCATCTGCACCACCAGCAGCATGATCAGGAAGCTGGTCCGCAGCTTGAAGCGGAACCGGGCCACAGCGGTCGCGGCGAGCAACGCCACCAGGCCGCTGAGCACCACAGTGGAAACGGCGACCAGCGCGCTGTTGAGGAAGAAGTCCAGGAAGCTGACACCGGGGATCAGGTTGCCGGTCAGGATCTCCCGGTAGTGCGCCAACGTCGGATGGGTCGGCACCGGTTGCGGGGTGGCCGAGAAGATCTCGTTGCTCGGCTTCAACGAGGTGGAGATCATCCAGTAGACCGGGAACGCCGCGAAGAGCGCGACCAACAGCCCGGCGCCGTTGAGGGCGATTTTCTTCACGACTCGTCCTCCTGCCTGAGCACCATCCGTACGTAGAAGCCGGTGACCACGAGCAGGATCAGCGTGAGGATCACCGCGATGGCAGCGCCGAGCCCGTACTTGGGCGGCGGGGAGAAGGCTTCGGCGTACGAGTAGATGGCGAGCATGAACGTCGGCCGGTCCTGGGTGCCGCCGGCCAGCACGAACTGCTGGGTGAAGACCTTGAAGTCCCAGATGGTGGAGAGCACGATCAGGATCCCGAAGACCGGACGCAGCAGCGGGAACGTGATCTTCCAGAAGACCCGCCACGGGCTGGCACCATCCACCCGGGCCGCCTCGTGCAACTCGCTCGGCACGCTCTTGAGACCGGCCAGCACACTCACCGCGATGAACGGGAACGAGTGCCAGACCACCACCAGGGTGAGGATGGCGAAGAAGAGCAGCGGCGAGTTGAACCAGCCGTAACCGGTCCAGTCGCTACGCCCGAACAGGCTGGTCGAGAGCCCGTCCGGCAACGCGTTGAACAGCCACGTGACCAGGCCGCTCGTATCGTCGAAGATCCATTTCCAGACGATGGTGCCGGTCAGCGCCGGGGTGGCCCAGGCGAGCATCACGCAGCTGGCCACGAACGTCGCCATCTTTCGACCGAGCCGGTTGAGCAGCAGCCCCACCAGGGTGCCGAGCACCATGGTGAGCAGCACGTTCGCCGCGGCGAAAAGGACCGTGTTGCGCAGCACGGTCAGGAAGAACGGGTCGGAGAGAATGTCGGCGTAGTTGCCGAGCCCCACCCACGGCCACTCCCGATCGCCGCGCAGTTGCCGGACGCTGTTCAGCCGGTAGAAGGACATCCCCACCACCTGGCCCAACGGCCAGAGCAGCAGCACTCCGATGATCAGCAGGGCGGGCAGGAGCAGCAGGTAGGGCAGGCGGTCCACCCGGCGACGCCGCCGCGCAGGGGTCTCCCGCGCGGCGGACGTCTCCGGGTTTTTGGTCTGTAGGCTCACTTGCTGTTCAAGATGCCTTCCATCTCGGCGGCCGCGTCGGCGGTAGCCTTCTCGACCGTCTTCTGACCCTTCATGACCGAGCTGTTCATCGCCTGGGTCACCGTCTTCGTCCGGCTGACCTCCACCCACTTCGGGGTGAGCGGCGTGAGCTTGGTGTTCTGCATCGTGGTGGCGAACGACGCCATCACCTTGTCGTTCGCGTACGCGTCACCGGAGACCAGGTCCTGGTAGACGGGGAAGAAGCCGAGGCTGCTCGCGAAGCTCTGCGCGTTCTTCTTGTTCAGCAGCACGGTCAGGTAGTCCCAGGCCAGGTCCTGCCGCTCGCTGTCCTTCCAGATCGCCACGTCCGAGCCGCCCGCGAAACCGGGCGCCGCCTTGCCGTCCGGGCCGGGGATCGGGAACGTACCCCAGACCTTCTCGATCTCGGGGTTGTCCTTCTTGATGGCGCCCTGCTGCCAGCTACCGGCGAAGGCCATCGCGGCCTTGCCGGTGGCGAACTGGGTACGTGCGTCGATCTCGTTCCAACCCGCCGCCGCCGGCGGGGCGACCTTGTGCACCGTCACCAGGTCGGTCCAGAACTTGACGGCCCGCTGCGCCTCGGGCGTGGTGTAACCGGACTTCCAGGTGCCGCCCTGGTTGCTGGCGATCTCACCGCCGGCACCCCAGAGGAAGGAGTAGAAGGGCAGCTCGGAGTTGCCGGGCAGGGCGATGCCGTAGGTGCCCTTCTTCTTCGCCTGCACAGCCTTGGCAACGGTGACCAGGTCGTCCCAGGTCTTCGGGGGCTGCACGCCGGCCTCGGCGAACCAGTCGGTGCGGTAGTAGATCGCCCGCACACCCGCGTACCAGGGCACGCCGTACTGCTTGCCGTCGAGCTGAGCGTTGCGCACCAGGTCTGGCAGCAGATCCTTGCCGTCGGCCCAGCCGCCCATCCGACCACTCACGTCGGCGAGCGCCTCCTGGGCAGCCCAACCCTGAGTCTCGGTGTTGCCAAGCTCGGTGATGTCCGGCCCCTCACCGCCGGCGAGCGCCGCCTGGAACTTCTTGGGCGCCTCCAGCCAGGGGATGTACTGCACGACCACATCGGTGTCGGGGTGCTTCTGGCGGAACTCGGCCTCGACCCCGTCGAGGAAGGAGTTCTGCGCGTCCCCGCCCTCACCCATCATCCAGACCGTGAGCTTGCTGTCGTCGGCCGCGTCGTCGCCGGACCCTCCACAGCCGGTCAGCACCATCGCGGCCGAGGCCACCATGGCGGTGACCGGGGCCAGCCGCTTCCACCTGTTCACGCCACTTCTCCCCTCGCGCCGCCTGGAACTAACCTTCTCCGCCGCACCCTAGTACGGAGAATTCCTTTACGACAGTGGGCGGGACTGGCCGAAGCGTGGCGACCGTACCGCAGCGGCCCGACGACCGGCACTCCAACATCCGGCCGAAGTCAGGCCTTTCACCACGAAAGAGCGCCCGGCTCTCGGCCGGGCGCTCTTTCAGTCGTGCTGTCCTACGGTGGTGCTGTGTCGCCAGATGATGCCAGGTCGTTACCGGGTCACGCGGCGGCGGCCACCCACACCGGCCACCAGCGCGACAGCGATCGCGGCTACCACCACCTGCACCAGCAGCTCGGCCCAGTCGATGCCGCTCGTCTCGGTCGCGATGCCGATGGCCCGCGCCAGGACGGTGCCCAGCAGCGCGGCGCCGACGCCGATCAGCAGGTGCAGCCAGATCGGCATGTTCTGCCGACCCGGGACGACCAGGCGGCCGAGCGCGCCGACGATGAGACCAACAACGATCGCAGTGATGATGCCCCACACGGTGAGCTCCACGGCCACCCTCCTTCAAAGAATGTCTGACACACGGTTCGTGTGCTTCCTGTCGTGACCGTTAATTGCCCTACCCACCGAAAATCCAAACCGACTACACGGCCCAGACGATCACGAATTGATGAACACAGGCACGGACCACAAACCCGCCCCACGCCCCACGCCCCACACCCCACGCCCCACGCCCCACGCCCCACGCCCCACGCCCCACGCCCCACGCCCCACGCCCCACGCCCCACGCC
>NZ_JBEYSL010000484.1:0-5132 GCF_040642735.1 Micromonospora sp. NPDC047753
GCGGGGCGGGGCGGGGCGGGGCGGGGCGGGGCGGGGCGGGGCGGGGCGGGGCGGGGTGGGGGTTAGCGGCGGTTGTACTTGTACATGGTCAGGGTGCCGAAGACCAGGACGAAGCCGGCGCTCCACAGCAGCAGCCACATCGTCGCCGACGGGTCCGAGTCGCCGCTCATCGCTCCCCGGATCGCGGCCACCAGTTGCGTCACCGGGTTGACCTTCACGAACGCCTGGAGCCAACCGGGCATGGTGCTCGGCTCGACGAAGACGTTGCTCAGGAACGTCAGCGGGAACAGCACCATCATGCTGACCCCCATCACCGACTTCTCGCTGCGCAGGATCAGCCCGAAGAACGTCCACACCCAGGAGAACGCGAACGAGAAGACCACCAGCAGCCCGATCCCGGTAACAGCCCCGACCACCCCGCCCTCGGGGCGGAACCCGAGCACCAGCCCGAGACTCAGGATCACCACGGCGGCGAGGATGTAGCGCAGCACGTCGCCGAAGATCATGCCGACCAGGGCGGCCGGACGCCAGATGGGCAGCGTCCGGAACCTGTCGAAGATGCCCTTCTCGATGTCGGTGTTGAGGCCGACGCCGGTGTACATGGTGATCATGACGACGCTGGTCACCATGATGCCGGGCAGGAAGAACTGCAGGTAGTCACGCGGGCTGCCGGCGAGGGCGCCACCGAACAGGTACGTGAACATCAGCACCATGATGATCGGGAACGCGGTCACGTCGAAGAGCTGCTCGGGCACGTGCTTGATCTTCAGCATGGCCCGCCAGCCGAAGGTGAGCGACGCGCTCAGCGCGCTCGGTCGGGGCGGTCGGGAACCGGGCGCGAGCACAGTGGCCAGCGCCTCGGCGGACGGCACGTAGACGGTCGGCGCCCGCTCGGTGGTGGTGGTCGTGGTGTCGCTCATCGGGCTGCCTCCAGCTCGTCGTCGCGCTCGTCGGTCGGCACGGCGGGATGGTCGGTCAGGGCCAGGAAGACCTCGTCCAGGCTCGGCTGGCCGAGGGAGAAGTTGTCGACCACGATGCCGGCGCGGGCCAGGTCGCCGAGTACGCGAGCGGCCTGGGAGCTGGCGTCGAGGTCGGTGCCGGCCTCGCCGACGCGGGCGGTCAACGCCACCGGGTCGGCGGCGAGCTGCACCGGCACGTCGAGCGCCTCCCGGAGCACCCGCTCCGCCTCGGGGCGCTGAGCGGGGTCGCGCAGTCGCAGGTGGACGGTGCCGGAGCCGATCGACGACTTCAGCTCACCCGGGGTGCCCTCCGCGATCACCCGGCCGTTGTCGACGACAGCGATCCGCCCGGCGAGCTGGTCGGCCTCGTCGAGGTACTGGGTGGTCAGCAGCACCGTCGTGCCGTGCGACACCACCGCTCGGATGATCTCCCACACCTGGTTGCGGCTGCGCGGGTCGAGGCCGGTCGTCGGCTCGTCGAGGAAGAGCAGATCCGGGGTGTTCAGGATGCTGGCGGCGATGTCGATGCGTCGCCGCATCCCGCCCGAGTACTTCTTCACCTGGCGGTCGCTCGCCTCGGTCAGCCCGAACGCGGCCAGCAGGGCCGCGGCGCGCTCCCGAGCGGCCGGCTTGCGCAGGCCGAGCAGGCGAGCCAGGAGCACCAGGTTCTCCGTACCCGTCAGGTCCTCGTCGACGGAGGCGTACTGGCCGGTGAGGCTCACCCGGGAACGGACCTTGTCGGCCTCGGTGACCACGTCGTGCCCGAAGACCCGGGCCGAGCCGCCGTCGGGTCGCAGCAGGGTGGCGAGCACCCGGACCGCCGTGGTCTTGCCCGCGCCGTTCGGGCCGAGCAGACCGTAGACGGTGCCGGCGGGCACCTGGAGGTCGATGCCGGCCAGCGCCCGGGTGTCCCCGAACGAGCGGGTCAGCCCCTCTGCCTCGATGGCCGGACCGGTGGTGCGTCTACTCATGATCCTTACCTTTCGTGTCGGACGTGTTCAGGAGACGTAGGGTCGAGCTTCCCGGCCGTCGCGCAGGGCCAGACCCCACCAGCGCAGCTGGTCGAGCAGGACGCCGACGTCGCGTCGCAGCTCGTCGGTGCACCGGGCGGTCGGCTCGCCGGCCAGCAGGTCGATCCCGACGACGTCGCGCACCGTCATCGCGTGCAGTGCGGTGAAGACGGTACGTAACTGGTCGACCGCGTGCAGGCCGGTGGACCGACAGCCGTACGACACGAAGCCGACCGCTTTGGCCTGCCACTCGTCGTACGCGTAGTCGATGGCTTGTTTCAAGGGTGCCGGGAAGCTGTGGTTGTACTCGGGGGTGACCACGACGAACGCGTCCGCCCGGCCCACCTCGCTGACGAACGCCCGGATGGACGCGGTCGGCTCGGCGGGGTAGGTGGCCGGGAAGTCGTACTCGGTCAGGTCAACGACCGTCACCGTCAGGTCGTCGTGCCGCGCGGCCTGCTCGACGAACCAGTGCGCCAGCCGGTCGCCGACCCGCCCCTCCCGGGTGCTGCCGACGATCACGGCGATCCGCAACGGTGCCATGGCCCACCCCCCTTCCACAGTGAAGGCGCGAGGTGACGACAGATGCCCGCTAGATCCGATCTAGCGGGCGTGGTTCGGGGGCGAAAATGTCGGTGGGATCGGCTTGACTGGGGGTCGACGAACGGGGGAGCGCAATGGCGCAGGTACGCATCGAGCCGTGGCACGAGGATGACCTCGACCTGCTGCGGCAGCTCAACTCACCGGAGACCCGCGAGCACACCGGTGGCCCGGAGACCGACGAGCAGGTGCTCGCCCGCCATGACCGGTACGTGCACTTCGCCGACACCGGGCAGGGTTGCATGTTCACGCTGGTGCTGCCGGACGGGGCACGGGCGGGCAGCGTCGGCTACTGGGCCCGCGAGTGGCGCGACCAGCCGGTGTACGAGCTGGGCTGGGCGGTGCTGCCCGCGTACCGGGGGCAGGGGCTGGCCACGGTCGCGGTGCGCGCGGCCCTCGACGTGGTCCGCGCCCGACGGGACCGGCACTACGCCCACGCCTACCCCTCGGTCGACAATCCCGCCTCGAACGCGGTCTGCCGCAAGGCCGGCTTCACGCTGCTCGGCGAGACGGGTTTCGAATACCCGCCGGGGCGGATGATGCGGGTCAACGACTGGCAGTTCGACCTGACCGCCCCACCGACAGTGAGCTGAGGTCGGCGGGGCGGCCGGCGGTTCGGGTCAGTTGGGTAGGTAGGCGAAGGTGTCCGGGTTCGGGCCCTGCCGGCCGGCCTCGCCCTTGTCCAGCGCGGTGATCCGCTCCATCGCCGCGTCGTCCAGCTCGAAGTCGAAGATCCGGGTGTTCTCCTCGATCCGCTTCGGGGTGGTCGACTTCGGGAAGATGACGTCGCCGCGCTGCACGTGCCAGCGGAGCACCACCTGCGCCGGGGACCGGTCGAGCTGCCCGGCGATGTCGACCACCGTCGGGTCGTCGAGGACCTTGCCCTGGGCGATGGGCGACCACGCCTCGGTGAGGATGTTGTGCGCACGGCCGTAGGCGCGGACCTCGTCGTTGGTGAAGTACGGGTGCGCCTCGATCTGGTTGACCGCCGGCACGACGCTCGCCTCGTCGGCCAGCCGCTCCAGGTGCGACACCTGGAAGTTCGACACGCCGATTGAGCGGGCCCGGCCGTCGCGCTGGAACTCCTCCAGCACCTTCCAGGTCGAGACGTAGTCACCGTCGTACAGGGTCGGCAACGGCCAGTGGATCAGGAACAGGTCGATGTAGTCCATCTTCAGCGCCGCGAGGGTCGAGTCGAACGCCCGGCGGGCGTCGTCGGGGCGGTGGAAGCCGTTGTTGAGCTTGCTGGTCACGTAGACCGAGCCCCGGTCGAGGCCGGACTTCCGTACCGCCTCGCCGACCTCGGCCTCGTTGCCGTACATCTCAGCGGTGTCGATGTGCCGGTAGCCCACCTCGAGGGCGGTGGTCACCGCCGAGGCGGTGTCCTTCGGCTCGATCTGGAACACCCCGAAGCCGAGCTGCGGAATGGTGGTGCCGTCGTTCAGGCTGATGTCGGGAATCGTGATTGCCACTGCGGCTCCTTCGCGTCTTCGTTACCTGTCATCCATACCCGGGCGGCTGGACGATCCACCGCCCAAGCGGAGGTGACGAACGCAACGGCGGACCGGTTCACCCGGTCGTGTCGAACAGCACCGGCCACGGCCGTGCCGCCGGCACCGACGTCACGGGCGGCGCGGGCACTGTGGGCTCGGCGTCGGCCAGCACCTCCGCGGCGAGTTGGCCGAACATCGCCGCCGCCGGGTGCACCGACCGGTTCGGCCAGGCCGCCGAGGTGCGCTTGGCCAGCGGCGCGTCGGTGATCGGCCGCCAGGCCATCCGGGGTTCCCGGCGGGCCACAGCCGCCGGTTCCACTGCCACCCCGCCGCCGGCCAGCACCAGCCCGCAGAGGAACTCCGGGTTGCGGGCCGGGCGCACCCGGGCCGGGCGCCAACCGTGCTGCCGGCACACCGCCAGCAGGTGGTCGTGCCAGCCGGGGGCGGTGGCGCGGGGAGCGGCCACCAGATCAAGACCGGCCAGCGACGCGAGCGTCACCTCGCGGCCGCGGGCCAGCGGCGAGGTGCGCGGCAGCAGCACCCCCAGGGGTACGTCGACAGGGGCGCCGAAGCGCAGCCCGTCCGCCGCCACCGGGTGGTGGACGAGCCCCACGTCCAGGGTCCGCTCGGTGAGCATCCGCACCTGCTCGGCGGTGGTCAGCTCGTGCAGCTCCACGTCCAGGCCGGGCGCCCGGGTGGCGAGCCCGTCCAGCAGCGAGCGCAACGTCACGGCGGGCGTCTCCGGCGGCACCCCGGCCCGGAGTACGCCCAGCTCACCGGCGCGGATCTGCCCCATCAGGCTGCGGAGTCGACCCTCGCCGGCGAGCAGTTCCTCCGCCTCGCCGAGCAGCAGCTCACCGGCGGTGGTGAGGCGCACCTGGCGGCGGGACCTGTCGAACAGCTCGACGGTCAGCTCCCGTTCCAGCCGCTGGATCGACTGGCTCAGCGGTGGCTGGGCCATTCCGAGCTGTTCAGCGGCCCGGCCGAAGTGCAGTTCGTGTGCGACCACCACGAAGTGCCGCAGGTGCCGGGCGAGGCGAGCAGCACGAACACCACCACGCTGTACAACC
>NZ_JBEYSL010000485.1:0-5109 GCF_040642735.1 Micromonospora sp. NPDC047753
CACGATCGCGATGCTGAAGATCACCCCGATCGCCGTCTGGCTGGTGTCGAAGCACCTGGGTCCTGGACTGCATCGGCGTCGCGGCCGAGGAGATCGGCTCGGCCGGTAGCGACCTGACCAAGATGGCCGACAACTACGAGTCGGTCGAGGAAGCCTCCGCAGGCGCGCTGCGGGACATCCAGGGAATGCTGGGGTGACGGCATGGGGCTCCAACTGCCCGGCGAGCTGATCACGGCTCTCAGCTGGATCGGCTACACCTGGCCTGAGGCCGACGAGGAAAAGCTTTTCGAGATGGGCCAGGCCTGGTTGGACTTCTCCGGCACGGTCGCCGAGGCCTCCGGGCAGGCCGGAACGGCTGCGGCGGCGATCTGGTCGCAGCACCAGGGCGAGTCGATGCAGGCGTTCCAGAAGTGGTGGGCCAACCCGGAGAGCGGTCCCGGAACCCTCTCGGACTACTCCCAGGCCGCGATGCTGATCGGCACCGGCCTGATCATCGCCGCTGCGATCGTGCTTGCGCTGAAGATCCAGGTGATCGTGCAGTTGGCGATCCTCGCCTTCGCCGTGGCGCAGGCGATCGCCACAGCCGTCGTCACGTTCGGCGCATCGCTGGCCGAGGTTCCGATCTTCCAGATGATCACGCGGGAGATCGTCGGCCTGCTGATCGACCAGGTGATCCAGGAGCTCCTCGATGCCTAGCAGGGCGCCGAAGAGTTCGAAGAAACGCGGCGGCGCGGCCAAGCCGAAGGTCGGCAAGGGTGTCCGGGCGGCGGTGAAGAAGGCCGCCGCGAAGCCGGTGGTGCGCAACAACAGCGTGCCCGAGGTCACGATCAAGGTGCAGCGCAAGCCGTTCCACGCGCGCGGACAGTTCGACCGCAAGATGAACGCGCTGAAGAAGCTCAGCGACGAGGGCAAGCTGTTCAAGCAGGCGAACCCGGTCGCTCGGGACAAGAAGATCACGGCCGACTACAAGAAGCGCATTCGGCAGAAGATCTTCGACAAGTACTGGCCCCACGACAAGAAGATGGCGAACGCCCTCGCCGCCCGACTCCGCAAGCAACAGCCGGACCATGTGTGGGAGCTGCAACTTGGCGGCGCCGACGACGTTAGTAATCTGAAGCTCCTGCACGGTCAGACAAACTGGGATGTCGGCGGGCAAATCTGGCAACAGATCAAGAACCTGCCGGACGGCACACCGATCCGAATAGAGGTAGTGGATTGAATCCCGAGCTGCGGGAGCTCATCGCGGAGCTGCGTACCGACCTGGAAGCGGACCAGCCGGCGACGCTGGCGTGGGCACAGATCAACGAGGGCGCTCCGGCCGACCAGATTCCCGCCGAGCTGCCGCGGCCGGTCCGGGAGCTGCTGGAGACCGCCAACGGCATCCTGGCCGGCGCGTTCGACCTGCCCGCTGTCGCCGATCTCGACGACATCCAGTACTACCTCGAACAGATGCCCGAGTTCACCGGCGTCGCCGACGAACCCGCCGAGTGGCTGGTCATCGGCACACTGAACGACGAGCCGCTGCTGATCCGACGCGACACCGGCGCGGTCTGGTACTTCCCGGCGGAGACCACCGACGAGTGGTTCATGCGTGAGATGTTCCTCGACGTCGCGCCGGACCTCGACTCGTTCCTCGCCTACTACGTCTTCGGCGCCGGGTACGGCGAGGTCGGC
The DNA here is from genome assembly GCF_040642735.1 of Micromonospora sp. NPDC047753. Taxonomy (NCBI): domain Bacteria; kingdom Bacillati; phylum Actinomycetota; class Actinomycetes; order Micromonosporales; family Micromonosporaceae; genus Micromonospora; species Micromonospora sp. NPDC047753. The sequence goes on from NZ_JBEYSL010000485.1 coordinate 1,675, forward strand.
TTCGACGACGACGAGTGGTGGGGCTTCCTCGACGAGCACGGTCTCACCACGCCCGGTGACGATGACGAGGAGGCGGACGATTGACCGCGACACATGAGGAGCTCACGGCGCTCTGGGGCGCCGATGGGATGATCTACTTCCCGGTCGACCGGTTCGACGACGTCCTCGGTCCGCTGACGCCGGAGGTCTTCCCGCCGTTCGGGGCCATCCCGGTCGACGTGCCGATCCTGTTCACCGTCGACGTCGACGTGTCCGGCATGGAGTTGTTCTCCAAGCTGAAGATCGAGATCGGCGAGGCCAGCCCGCGCATCCACATCGTCCTCGGCAGCTCGCCCGAGGACCCGCAGCTGCTCTTCTGCCTCGACGCGCTGACCGGTGCCGTCGTGTTGCTGGACCTGGAGACCCCCAACTTCGAGGCGGTCAACGCGACCTTCGCCGCGTTCGTCGAGTTCCTTTACCGGCTCGGAGGGCTCATCGCCACGGACCCGGGCGGTCGGGCCCGCGCGGCCCGCGCCGCCGCGATCCGCGAGGAACTGATGGGCGTGGACTCGTCCGCGTTCGCCGATCCGAAGTCGTGGTGGAGCATGGCCTTCGATCAGCTGGAGTCCACCAGCGGCTAGCCTCCTCGCCGCCGCCGGCACGCGGGTCGTCCAACCGTGACCGTAGGTTCACCGCGCTCGCGGCACCGGCATGGACGCGGCCGGGTGCTCCGGCGGTGGTCCCTCTCGGTGCCGTGCCTCGGCGAGGAGGGCGTAGGTGCAGCCGTCGACCCAGCCCAGTTCGGCGTGCCAGGAATCGCCGACGCCGTACTGTTCACGACGCATGCCGACCTTCTCGAGGATTCGCATCGAGGCGAGGTTGTCCGCGAAGCAACCGGCGGTGATTCTCCGAATGCTCAGCCGGTCGAATGCGTACGCCACCACCGCGGTCACGGCCTCGGTCGCGTACCCGTTTCCGCCGTAGGCTGGATCGAAGATGTAGCCAAGGTGGGCCTCGGTCCGTGGTGGCATGCCGGGTTGACCCATGCCGTTGACGACGTCGAGCGAGACGGTGCCGATCACCACGCCGTCGAGGGTGGCCGCCATGCTGTGGTCGTCGGGGTCCGCGGCCGCGCGTCGCCATGCCGCGCGGAAGGACGCAGGGTCGACCTGCGTGCGGAGTAGCCAGCGCGTGACCTGCGGCAGGTTGCGGTACTCCAGGATCCGGTCGATGTCCTCGTCCCGCACCGGGCGAAGCTCGAGGCGTTCAGTGCGCACTGTGGTGTTCGCCATGAGGCGGGACGCTAGTGGACGCAGCCCGGCGAGACGCCCGAATATCGCTCCGATGGCCCCCGCCCCACCCCCCGATGGCAGAGGGCGCGCGGCTCAGTCGACCCGTTGGGCCAGCACCTGCCCCGGCCAGGATCCAACCAGGAACGTTTCGGTGGGAGTGAACCCGTGGCGCTCGTAGTACGCCACCAACTCGCCACCGCCGCCCGCCCAGCAGTCGACCCGTAGCAGTCGCACGCCGGCTTGCCGGGTCTCCTCGACGGCGTGCGCCAACAGGGCCGACCCGAGTTTCCGGCCGGCGAATCGTCGGTCGGAGACCAGGAGGCGGACGAACCGCTCCGGTTCTTCCGCAGGCGAGATCGGTACCCGGGGGTCGGGCCCGGAATCCAACACGAGGGCTGCGGCCGGCGTCCCGTCCACCTCCGCGATGTACGGGAGGTTCTCGGTCAGGTACCGGTCGACCTGGTCAACCCTCTCGGGCTTCTCCGAGAACGACGTCGTGCCCCACTGCTCGGTGTTGCCGCGGTCGTTCATCCAGACCACCGCGGAGTCGAGCATGCCCAGTACGGCAGGTGCGTCGGCCGGGTCACCGTGTCTGATGCGTACGTCGCGGGTGGTGTCGTCCATGGCCGAATGGTAATCCGAGGACTGGTCGACCCAGGTCTGTCGATGCTTCGTCACCGGTTGTTCGGCGTCGCGTCGGCTCGAATCGATAGTGTCCGTTGGCCGGCCACCGTCGGCGGTCCAGGCGGAGGGGAATCGATGCGCAGGACAACGATCTGGTCGGTCCGCGCGCTGGGCGCACTCGTGAGCGCGCTCGCGCTGGGGGTGGCCCTGCTGCCGGCGGCCCCGGCGACCGCCGCGAGCGTGACCTTCAGGGCGGCGACGCTGAACATCTACTACGGGTTGAGCCAGGCCGACTTCGCACAGGATCTGAACCTGATCGCGTCCAAGGCTGACCTCGTCGGGCTCAACGAGGTCGGAAACCGCAAGGCGTACCTGGAGAACTGGGCCGCCGACAACGGCTGGTGGTTGTACGCGCCGGGCGGCACCAACCAGGCCGGCGAGGCACTGATCGCCAAGAAGAGCATGTTCGACGTACTAGACAAGGGCTCGATCTTCGTCTGTGACACCAACGGTCCGGGTGAGGTGCCGCCCGCGCGGTACAACAACTGGGTCAAGTACCGGCACAAGGCCAGTGGCCGCAACGTCACCCACATCAACGCCCACGCGGTGGCCAGCATCGAGACCGCCGGCCAGCCGCAGGACCTACCGCGCACCAGGTGCGCCGAGGCGCAGTTCCAGGGCCTCAAGGAACTGGCCGTCAACAAGCAGGCCGAGGGCCAGGTCATCGTGAGCGGTGACCTCAACGTCGACTTCAGCGCCGACCGGAGCTTCGGGTACGCGAAGTTCCCGTGGCAGGTCTTCGAAGCCAACGAGCTGCCGAACCTGCGCTCCAACTACAACCTCTACGGTGAGAAGGGCACCGGAACGCACGGCAACCGGCACATCGACTACGTCTACTTCTGGAAGCGGCTGCCCGAGTACCAGCTGATGTGGATGACCGGTTACGACATCGTCGGCGGCACCAATTCCGACCACAACGGAGTCGTCGCGACGTTCTCCGTCCAGAGCTGACGCCTTCGGCCTTCGCCGGCTACGAGTCGCGGCGCTCCGGATGCCCCCGGTGCGCCGCCCACTCGGGCAGAGGGTCCTGGTGGAGGCCAGCCCGCTCGACCGGATCTGGGGTATCGGCCTGAACCGCGACGATCCGGCCGCCGGCGACGCGGCCCGTTGGCGAGGGGCTCAACCTGCTCGGCTTCGTGTCGTTATGCCGAAGTCGGCATAACGCGACTTATGCGGACCTCACGGTTATGCCGATGGGGCCTCCGGAGAAGTCTCGTCCCGCTCAGGAACGTGAGGCACCCGGGCCATCGGTATTGCGACGCCGGGTGGGCCGGGCAACCCGCCGTCGTTGCCAGCGGCGAGGGATCGTTGGCGTGAGATGACGCGCGGATCGCGCATGACAGTGAGTCGTCAGGTTCTGTACCAGTACTCTTCCAACCTTTGCGGCGCCGTCACCGTCGCATTCGGCGCATCATCGACGCCTGCCGCAGGAAGGCGCTCGGCACTGCACCAAGAGGGCTGTCGCCCGATGGCATGATGC